>CAYLVF010000097.1:0-8401 GCA_964387045.1 uncultured Melioribacter sp.
CAAACCAACTATCGCAGCAATATCACCAGCTCTTAAATATTCTCTATCAGTCCTCGAATTTGCATGCATTTCTAAAATACGACCAACTCTTTCTTTTTTATCAGAAATTGAATTGTAAACATATGACCCAGCATCTAATCTACCGCTATAAACGCGTATAAAGGTAACCTTACCAACAAAAGGATCTGTCATTATCTTAAAGGCCAACGCCGAAAAATTAGCATCTTCATCAGGTCTAACTAAAATTTTATCATCTTTATCAACATGATGAGCGTAAATTTCTCCAACATCCTTCGGTGAAGGTAGGAAGTCAACAACGGCATCAAGGAGTTTTTGAACGCCTTTATTTTTAAAAGAAGAACCGCAAAGTACAGGTACAATTTTGTTTAGAATTGTAGCTTCGCGTAAAACTTTTTTAACTTCTGCCGAAGATAATTCTTCTCCATCTAAATATTTCACTAGAAGGGTATCATCGATCTCAGAAACTGCTTCCAACATTTGTGTTCTATATTTACTAGCAAGCGGCAGCAGATCATTGGGAATTTCCACGTCTTCAAAAGTCGAACCGAAATTTTCTTCATGATACATTCGTGCGGTCATTGTCATTAAATCAATAACGCCTGTGAACAAGTCACCTTCTCCGATCGGTAAAGTAATCGGAACAGCATTTGCACCTAGTCTATCTTTCATCATTTGGATAGCGTTGTAATAATCAGCACCAATACGGTCCATCTTATTCACGAATGCGATTCTAGGAACACCATATTTATCTGCTTGTCTCCAAACGGTTTCAGACTGAGGTTCCACCCCACCAACCGCACAAAAAAGAGCAACTGCTCCGTCGAGAACTCTTAAAGAGCGTTCAACCTCAACCGTAAAATCAACGTGACCGGGTGTATCGATAATATTTATTTGGTGATCTGCCCAATGACAAGATGTGGCAGCAGAAGTAATAGTAATACCACGTTCTTTTTCCTGCTCCATCCAATCCATAGTAGCGGCGCCATCGTGTACTTCACCCATGCGGTGCAACCTACCTGTATAGAATAAAATTCTTTCGGTAGTAGTTGTTTTACCGGCATCGATATGCGCCATGATACCAATGTTTCGTAATTTCGTTATTTCAACTCTCTTTTCAGACATTTCTAATTCAAAGACCTTTCTATCTTACCACTTAAAATGTGCGAACGCTTTATTAGCTTCAGCCATTCTATGTGTATCTTCTTTTTTCTTTACAGAGGAACCTTCGCCTTGAGATGCGGCAATTAATTCAGCTGCTAGTTTCAAAGCCATTGATTTATCTTTTCTATCTCTTGAATAATTTCTAATCCATCTCATAGCCAATGAAGTTCTTCTCTGCGGTCTAACTTCCATTGGTACTTGATAAGTAGCACCACCAACTCTTCTACTACGAACTTCGACCATAGGCGAAACATTCTGGATCGCTTTTTGGAAAACTTCGAGTGCCGGTTTTTTAGTTTTCTGTTCAATAAGTTCAAAGCTATCGTAAACCATGTTACGTGTAACTGATTTTTTACCATCAAACATCATATAGTTGATAAACTTTGAAACCAAAATATCATTGTATTTTGGGTCAGGTTTTAGGAATCTTTTTTCAGCTCTTCTTTTTCTCATATCTCAATTATTTTGCTTTTGGTTTTTTAGTTCCGTATTTAGAACGACCTTGTTTTCTATCTTCAACACCACTTGTATCTAAAGTACCCCGAAGTATATGATAACGTACACCCGGTAAATCTTTAACTCTTCCCCCTCTAATTAAAACTATAGAGTGTTCTTGAAGGTTATGACCTTCACCCGGTATATATGCGGTAACCTCAATTTGATTTGTCAATCTGACTCTGGCAACTTTACGTAAAGCAGAATTAGGTTTTTTAGGAGTGGTAGTATAAACTCTAGTGCAAACGCCTCTTTTTTGAGGACAGTTTTGCAAAGCAGGAGCTTTACTTTTTACCTTAATTTCCTTTCTTCCTTTCCTAATCAATTGACTTATTGTCGGCACTTATTTTCCTCCAAAATTTTAGGTCGTTTCATATAAAAAACAGACTCAAAATTTACCATTATTTTAATTTATTGTCAATATTATCCACTTAAATATAAGTGGGTAGAATCTCCCATAAGCTACTTAGCTTCTTCGATTTTTTCTTTTGTATCTTCAACTGCTTCTATTTCCGGTTCATCGCCCATTACAAGGAGTCTTTTGTACTTCTTAAGCCCCGTACCTGCAGGGATTAAATGCCCCATAACAACATTTTCTTTTAAACCAATGAGTATATCTTCTTTAGCGGCGATGGCAGCATTAGTTAATACTTTTGTTGTCTCTTGAAATGATGCAGCAGATATCCAACTTTCGGTCGAGAGAGCTGCTTGAGTAATACCCAAGAGAATATTATCAAATGTTGCCGGTTCAGCGTCACGAACTTCAAGAAGTGTTTTATCTTTTTTCTTAAGATCGGCGTTAATTTCGCGTACTTTTGCTTTAGAGATTAACTGACCGATTTTCAACTTGGAATCACCAGGATCGCTAACAAAGACAAGGTGCTGAACAGTTTCGTTTTCCTCATTAAATTTAACTCGATCAACTAAATCTTCATCGATAAAATTTGTATCGCCGGAAGATATTACGCGTAATTTTTGCAGCATCTGTTTAACTATAACTTCAATATGCTTATCATTGATCTTAACACCTTGCAATCTATATACATCCTGAATTTCATTTACAAGGTATTCTTGAACAGCGTTAGTTCCTTTAA
This sequence comes from uncultured Melioribacter sp., assembly GCA_964387045.1. Classification (GTDB taxonomy): domain Bacteria; phylum Bacteroidota; class Ignavibacteria; order Ignavibacteriales; family Melioribacteraceae; genus SURF-28. The sequence continues at coordinate 2,772 of CAYLVF010000097.1, forward strand.
TTTTAAGAATATCATGCGGATCAATCGGTCCATCAGTAATTTTTTCACCGGCGGGAATTTCATCACCTTCTTGAACAAGGATGTGTTTTCCGTAAGGGACATTATATACTTTTTGAACCGACCCGTCCAATGAGTCAATAATGATCTCTCTCGATCCTTTTTTCTTTACCCCAAATTTAACAATACCTTCAATTTCAGAAACAACAGCGGGATCGTGAGGACTACGAGCTTCAAATAATTCTGTTACTCTGGGTAAACCCCCCGTAATATCACGTGTTTTTGATGCAGATTTTGAAATCTTAGCAAGAATTGTTCCTGCTTGTACTTTTTCACCTTCATCAACCGACAAATATGCTTTAGTAGGTAAGTTGAATACTTTCTGTTCACCGCTAGTCGTAGTGATTACGATACTAGGAGTTAACGTTTTATCTTTCGATTCGGTAACAACTTTTTGAACGTGACCGGTTTGTTCATCGGCAACTTGCTGAATTGTTACGTTATCAATTAAATCAACAAAAGTTACAACACCTGCTGAGTCAGTTAGTATTAATGAGTTATAGGGATCATGGTTGTATAGGGGTTGTCCTTTTTTAACTTTTGCACCATCTTCAACGACAAGTTCGGCCCCGTAAGGAATATCATACTTTTTAATCTGCCTCATGTCATCATCTAGTATACCAATCGAGCCACGACGTCCAATTACAACTTTTACTTTCCCGAAGAAATCAGTTTTTTCAACGAAATTGATTCGATCAAATTTAACTTCACCCGCAGTGTTAGTTTCAACTTGAGATTGTGAAGCAATACGAGAAGAAGTTCCACCTAAGTGGAATGTTCTTAAAGTAAGCTGAGTACCGGGTTCACCGATTGACTGAGCAGCAATAATTCCGACAGCTTCACCAATTTCAACCAAATGACCGGTTGTTAAATTACGACCATAGCATTTTGAACAAACACCTCTTTTAGATTCACAGGTTAAAACGGTTCTGATGTATACTGAATCAATATTCGATTCATCAATCTGTTCGGCTATTTCCTCGGTAATCATTTCACCAGCTTCAATTATCAATTCATCTGTACGAGGATCATAAATATCTTCTTGAGCAACTCGACCAGTGATTCTTTCTGCAAGTGGTTCTCTTTCTAATTCAATATCTTTGAGTGCGGATATATAAACACCTCTGATTGTTCCGCAGTCAATTTCTGAAACGATAACATCTTGAGCAACGTCACATAATCTTCTTGTTAGATAACCGGCGTCTGCAGTCTTCAATGCGGTATCGGCAAGACCTTTACGTGCACCGTGAGTAGAGATAAAGTACTCGAGAACAGATAAACCTTCTTTGAAGTTTGCAACGATCGGGTTTTCAATAATTTCGCCGGATTGACCGGTTAAACTCTTTTGAGGTTTCATCATGAGACCTCGCATACCGGCTAATTGTCTAACCTGTTCTTGTGAACCTCTCGCACCGGAGTCAACCATCATATGAACAGAATTAAATCCCGCTTGATCAGTTCTAATTTTATCCATCAATGATTTAGCAACGTTATTTGTAGTATGTGTCCAAACGTCAATTATCTTATTATATCTTTCAGCATCTGTAATCAAACCTTGTTCGTGTTCGTTTAGAATTTGGCTAACTTTAGCATTCGAGTCAGTAATTAATTTTTTCTTTTCTTCGGGTATAATCATATCACTGTAACTGATAGAGATACCTGCTGCAGTTGAATATCTATAGCCGAGTTCTTTTAAATCATCCAAGAATTTTGCGGTTTTCTCATTCCCAATTTTTATAAACATAGTATAGATGAATCCGCTAAAAATCTTTTTAACAAGAAGTTCATTAAAGAAACCCATTTCTTCGGGAACAATTTCGTTGAAAATAACTCTACCAACAGTTGTTTCAATAAACTCATTATTTATTTTAACTTTTATTTTGGCATGGAGTTCAACAACTTTAGAATTATATGCAATCAGAACTTCTTCGGGGTTACTAAAGATCATGCCTTCGCCTTGAGCACCGGCTTTTGTTTTGGTTAGATAGTAGCAGCCAAGCACTATATCCTGGGTAGGAACAACTATTGGCGAACCATTTTGCGGCGATAAAATATTGTGGCTCGAAAGCATTAAAAGAGATGCTTCTAATTGTGCTTCATAAGAAAGAGGCACATGTACCGCCATCTGGTCACCGTCAAAATCCGCGTTGAATGCAGTACAAACCATCGGATGTAACTGGATAGCTTTACCGTCAATCAATATTGGTTGGAAAGCTTGGATACCCAATCGATGCAAAGTTGGTGCACGATTAAGCAGAACCGGATGACCGTCAATTAACTTTTCAAGTATATCCCAAATAACCGGGTCTTTTCTATCAACTGCTTTGCGAGAACTTTTTACAGTTTTGTAATGTCCTCTTTCGATTAATTTACGAATAATGAAAGGTTTGAAGAGTTCTACTGCCATATCTTTTGGCAAACCGCATTGATGTAATTTTAACTCAGGTCCAACAACAATAACGGAACGACCGGAGTAGTCAACACGTTTACCGAGCAAGTTCTGTCGGAAACGACCTTGTTTACCTTTAAGCATATCACTCAAAGATTTCAAAGGTCTGTTGCCATCACTTCTTACTGCACTTGTTCTTCTGGAATTATCAAACAAAGCATCCACCGACTCCTGGAGCATTCTTTTTTCATTACGTAAGATAACTTCGGGAGCTTTGATATCAATCAATCTCTTTAATCTGTTGTTGCGGATAATTACTCTTCTATAAAGATCGTTAAGATCGGAAGTAGCAAACCGACCACCTTCAAGTGGAACAAGAGGTCTTAATTCAGGAGGAATGACCGGGACAACACTTTGTACCATCCACTCCGGTTTGTTCGGAACTTTTCCGTCTCGTTCTCTGAATGCTTCTAATACACGAAGTCTTTTAAGAAGATCATTTCTTTTTTGTTGTGAAGTTTCTTCTTTAAGTTGAGCTTTCAATTCAAGAAATGTTAATTCAACCTCGGTAGCTTTTAGAAGTATTTTAACCGCTTCGCCACCAATTTTTGCAATAAATTTCTTCGGATCATTATTTTCTAATGAATCATTATCATGAGGAAGTGAACTTAGAATTTCGAAATATTGATCTTCCGAAATTAAGTCCAAATAATTAAGCCCCGTTGGACCGGGATTAATAACAACATATGATTCATAATAAATTATCTTTTCTAATTCTTTGGTTGTAAGACCGATAATATTGCCAATCTTTGAAGGAAGAGCTTTGAAGAACCAAATATGAACAACAGGAACTGCAAGTGCTATATGCCCCATTCGTTCTCTTCGTACAGCTTTTAAAGTAACTTCAACACCGCATCTATCGCAAACTATTCCTTTATATCTTATACCTTTATATTTTCCGCAGGCACATTCCCAATCTTTCACCGGTCCAAAAATCTTTTCGCAAAACAGACCATCTTTTTCAGGTCTGAACGAGCGATAATTTATGGTTTCCGGTTTAGTAACTTCACCATGTGATCTTGACAAAATATCATCAGGACTAGCTAAACTAATTGTCAATTGGTTAATGTGTTTTATTTTATGTTCTTGAGCTTTAAATCTCATGTGAATCTCCTAAAAAAGTTTAACTAGTTAATTTTGATATCCAGTGCTAATCCTTGCAATTCTTTTATCAATACACTAAAGGCTTCCGGTATATTTGGTTCCGGAAGATTTTCGCCTTTAACAATTGCCTCATAAGTTTTTGCTCTACCTGTAACATCGTCACTTTTTACCGTTAAGATTTCCTGCAGCACATGAGCAGCACCGTATCCTTCAAGTGCCCATACTTCCATTTCACCAAATCTTTGACCACCAAATTGGGCTTTACCGCCAAGAGGTTGTTGTGTAATGAGGGAGTATGGTCCAATTGAACGTGCATGAATTTTATCGTCAATCATATGTCCTAGTTTTAACATATAAATATATCCGCAAGTTACCTTTTGGTGGAATCTCTCGCCGGATCTTCCGTCATGCAACCAGGTTTTACTACCTTTATCGAGACCGGCTTTTTCCATCCATTCTTCAACTTCTTGAACAGAGGCACTATCAAAAATCGGAGTCTCAAACTTCAGTCCAAGCTGCTGACCAACCCAGCCAAGCGCTGTTTCATAAAGCTGACCGAGGTTCATACGGGAAGGAACACCAAGCGGATTAAGAATAATATCTACCGGAGTTCCATCTTCATGGAAAGGCATATCTTCAACCGGAACAACTTTTGCAACAACACCTTTATTACCATGACGACCAGCCATTTTATCACCAACTGTTATCTTACGTTTTTTAGCAACGTAAACTTTCGCCAGTTGAACTATTCCCGGAGGAAGTTCATCACCTGATAGAATTTTCTGTTTTTCTCTCTTATACTCTTCTTCCATTTCAGACTTTAGGTAGAAGTAATTCTTAAAAAGAGTTTTTATCATTTCATTGGTTTTTTTATTGTCGAACCAATCTTGTGTATAATCTAATTTTGTAACATCTTCAATGTTTGAGTAAGTATCTTCTTTGATAACAGTACCGCTTCTCAATACAACACTGCCGTCAAGGTCTCTGATTCCAGTGGTTGATTTGCTTTCCGAAATTTGAGTCAGTTTTTTAACTAATTTATTGTAATGAGTTTCAACTTTAAGGTGATTCTCATGTTCAAGGGTATCAAGCTGTTTTTTCTCAATTTTCTTTGATTCAGTATCTTTTCTTTTTCTACTGAACAAGCGAGTTTTTATAACGACACCTTTCAATCCCGGAGGTGCTTTAAGTGAAGCATCTTTAACATCACCTGCTTTATCACCAAAAATTGCTTTGAGAAGTTTTTCTTCCGGGGTCGGATCGGTTTCACCCTTAGGAGTGATTTTACCGATTAAGATATCCCCTTCTTTAACTTCGGCACCTTCTCTAACAATACCATTTTCATCTAAGTCTTTTGTCGCTTCTTCACTTACATTAGGAATATCGCGTGTTAATTCTTCTTCACCGCGTTTTGTCTCTCTGACTTGCAACTCAAATTCTTCTATATGAATTGAGGTGTAAACATCTTCGGCAACCAATCGCTCACTTAAAACGATAGCATCTTCAAAGTTGTACCCGCGCCAAGGCATAAATGCAACAGCTACGTTTTTTCCGAGAGCAAGTTCTCCGTTTTCGGTAGCCGGTCCGTCAGCAATCACGTCACCTTTATTAATGGCTTGACCTGTTTTAACTATCGGTTTTTGGTTAAAACAAGTTTCCTGGTTAGTACCCGAAAATTTTATTAAATCGTATTCAACTCTTCTTTCATCATCAAAGTTTGTGAGAGCTTCGTAACTTTTTTCATCAACTTTATATTTAACAATGACTTTCTTTGAGTCGACATATTCAACAACACCATCATCTTCTGCAATAATCAAGTTTCTTGAATCACGGGCGGCTTTCCACTCCATACCTGTACCGACAATTGGAGCACTTGGAGTAAGCAGCGGAACAGCTTGACGCTGCATATTTGACCCCATCAAAGCTCTGTTTGCATCATCGTGCTCGAGGAATGGGATTAGCGCTGCCGCTACTGAAACTATTTGAGATGGTGTAACATCCATGTAATGAACCTGATCAG
>CAYLVF010000098.1:0-8360 GCA_964387045.1 uncultured Melioribacter sp.
AAGTTTTTTGTTCTAAGTAGTTCTATTAATTAACATTGTTGCAAACTGCACTTGCGAGGAAAGATAAGTGCAGTTTGCTAAATCATTGGCTTTGTCGTTTTAATCTACATTGCTGTTATGGGCGGCGGGTTATCGGCAACGCCGTTAGGCTACCACAATACTGGCTTGATTATTGGAAGTTGTAGGAAGATTAACGAAAAGGAAAAACAATATGAGAAAACATTACATTTTCGTTGTAATATTTGCTTTTTTTATTGCATCAAATTCTTACAACAATGTTACTGCTCAAAGTATTCAAACATCGCCTTACAGTAATTCAGATTCTATTTCAACAGAATATTATAAAAACGTAGTTGTTTCAGTTAATGTTGAAAAAGAATTGTTCCCTGTTATTGCAAAATTTCTTTCAGAAGGAAATGAAAGTTCTGAAGAAAAAATACAGACCACTCCTGCTATTTATTATGATGAAGTATCCAAGCGAGTAATTATCCCATCAAGTGGGAACACACGTCTTAACTTACCTTCTTTAGTTAGCTGGAATATCCAAAATAAAAATAATATTCCAGTTCATATTTCTATAACTTCAGAAATACCAGATTGGACACAACCAGTAATTTCAACTGTTATTTTGGAAGCAAATGAAAATAAGGAATTGAATCAAACTCCTTTCGGTATTCGATTGTTAGCTAATTCTTCGACTATCCCTTCAATTATTTTATTGAAAGTAAAAATAGATGATAAAATTATTTTTGAAGAAACTCAGAATATTAAAATACGCCCCGCAGATGATATGATATGGTCATTACATTCACCTTGGGATACAGAATCATTAATCGCAGCTTGGGTAACTCCAAAAAATGATGTTGTTGAACAAATACTTTCAAATGCAAAAGAAAAACTATGGTCAAGAAGTTTGTCGGGTTATCAAAATCCAGATGTTGTTTCTCAAGCTAAAGCAATTTTCAATGCAGTTAGAAATGCAAAAGTTTCCTACGTAAATAGCTCAATGAGTTTTGGCACTGTTGGTTTTACTCAAAGAGTGAGATTACCACAAGAATCAGTTTTACAAAAATCAGCAAACTGTATTGATGGCGCAGTTTTATTCGCATCATTGTTTGAAAATATTGGGCTTGAGCCTTTAATAGTATTAATTCCCGGTCACGCTTTTGTAGGCGTTAGATTAGCACCTAATTCTAGAGAAACATTATTTATAGAAACAACTCTAATTGGTCGTCGAGTTCTGGAAAGTATTCTAACTTTAGAATCAACTTTTGATGCCGCTGTAAAAGAAGGAAATGCAAAATATAATAATGCAATTACAACTGACCCAAATTCTGTTCACATAATTGATATTAAAAAAGAAAGAGAAAATGGAATTTATCCTTTGTGGTAATTTTTTTAATGTGGAGTTTATAAAATGAGTTCAAATAAAAGCAATCTGCCTATAATTATTATCACAATTGTAATAACAATTGCAGTTATTCTTCTCATTGCGAATTATAAAACAATATTTAAAAATGTTTATCCCCCGGATCCAGTTGTGGTTAGTTCACAATTCAATGATTCATCTACAAGGTTATTTGAATACAGTGCGAAGGTTGAAGCTGTTATTCGAAATGATGGTGGCAATGGAGATATTGTTTTTGAAGCAACCGTTTATCAAGATGGAAACACGTGGACTAAAACAGCAAAAAGATATTTTGAATCTAAAGAGACTTCCACTATGGAACTACAATTTGATGAAGTAAAAATGTTAGGTGGTAAAGTTCAAAGTCAAGTTCGGGCTTATTCATTTGGTAAATAAAAAGTAGCCTAACCAGCCAATCAACCCGACCGCCTTTTCGCAATCGGGTTTTATAATTTTCTCGGCTTGGTTTTTCCGTTTTAAATTTGTTGTTCTAAGAAGTTCTATTAATTAACATTGTTGCAAACTGCACTTGCAAAGAAAGATAAGTGCAGTTTGCTTAATCTTTGGCGTAGTCGTTTTAATCTGCATTGCTGTTATGGGCGGCGGGTTATCGGCAACGCCGTTATATGCACTAAAAATTCATAATCCAAATTATTACTATAAAATGCTGAGAGGATGAGATTTCTGTTCTAAAAATATTATTAAAAACATTGTATAATTGACAATAATGGATTAAATTTGTTACTCAAAGTCAACACAATGAAAAATGAATAAAAGATTACTTAAAGAACTAATTGAAAATCAAGATATAACAATACTTGAAAAACATTTAATTTATTCTTTTTTAATAAACAATAAACTTGATTATTCAAAGAGCACAATATTATTAGAATATCTTAAGAATTTTGAAAAAGATACTAAACTTTATTTTGACACTTATTCTCTTGAGATTCAAACTGTTAAGGAATTGGAAAATTATCTCGAATTATTAATTCCCCCTAAAGATAGAAAATTAAATGGTGCCTTTTTCACTCCAAACTATATTATTGATTATATAATAAAAGAAATTGATCCCAAAGATTCAGACAAAAACTTAGACCCAAGTTGCGGTAGTGGTGCTTTTTTAATTGGCTTGGCTGAATACTACAAACACAAATACGAAAAGCCAATCAAAAAAATCGTTCAAGAAAATATTTATGGTTCTGACATTCTTGAGTACAACATCCACAGAGCAAAACTTCTTCTATCAATTTATGCTCTTCAATACAATGAAATATTAGAAGAGAAGGATTTTAACTTGTATTGTCAAGATAGTTTACGAGTAGATTGGAAGAAGCAATTTGAGAATATTGTGGGTAATCCACCCTATGTAAAATTTCAAGATTTATCAGCTAAAAACAGAAATTTTCTGTTAAAACATTGGTCAACAATTGAGCAAGGAACATTTAATCTTTACTTTGCATTTTTTGAGTTGGGCTACAAATTACTTTCCGATACCGGAAAGTTGGGTTATATCACTCCAAATAATTATTTTACTTCGCTTGCTGGCGAAGCATTGAGGTTGTTTTTTCATAGACAAAAATGTGTTTTTAGAATAATTGATTTTAACCACAAAAAGGTTTTTGATGTACAGACATATACTGCCATTACATTTTTGAATAAAAAGAAAAATGAAGCGATTTATTTTGACCGAATTCAAGAGAATCAAAACCCCGAGGCATTTTTAACCAAAGCCAATGGTTCGCCTAATTATATCCATAATTTAAACTTCAAAAAATGGCGTCTACTAAAAAGTGACGAGCAAGATAATATACGCTCCATTGAGACCATCGGAACGCCGATTACTAAACTATTTGAAATTAATGTAGGTATCGCTACTCTAAAAGATGAGTTATTTTTTGTTGACGGAAAAAATGAAAAAGGGGGCTATTTATACAAGACAACTGAAAGTGGAACTTTCAAAATTGAAAAAGATGTTACGAAACCAGTCTATAAGATTTCTGATTTCAAAAGCCAAGATGAAATATTCCAAAACTCAAGGCGGATTATTTGCCCATTCGATATTAAAAATTGCAAAGCCACTCCTATTTCTGAAATTGAAATGCAAAAAAAATATCCCAATTGCTACAAATACTTACTTTCTGTAAAAGATTTATTAATAAAACGAGATAAAGGAAAAAATATTTTTACACCGTTTTATATATGGGGTAGAACTCAAGGACTTACAAAAACTGGTAAAAAGTTATTAACTCCAACATTCAGCCGTTTTCCCCGGTTTCTTTTAGTTGAAGAAGATGAAGCATACTTTACAAATGGTTACGGGATCTACTTTAAAAAATATGATAATGATAATTTGCAGTTTTTTGATTTTGATATTGCAACTAATCCATTTACAAAAGTTGAAAACATTGAACTTGTTCAAAAGATTCTGAATTCTTATTTAATGCACTACTATGTAAGCAAAACGAGTGTGTCAATAGAAGGGGGGTATCCTTGTTATCAGAAAAATTTCATTGAGAAATTTACTATTCCTGAGTTTTCAGAAAGAGAAATCGAAGCGCTAAAGGGAATTAATAACAAGAAAGAAATTGATGACTTTCTTATTGAGAAATATCATTTAAAATTATTTTCTCCAAATCTTTCATCGTAAACTTTTAGCAAATCTGATACGAAAGTTTCATAATTCAAATTTGTTATTGTTGCTTTTGACCCCTTTGGTAATAAACCGTCTTTTTTTAATTGTTCATCAGAACTGTAAAGTTTTGGCACTGTTTTGCTAAAGTCTACAATCAGCAAACAAACTCTTTCATACTTATAATGATCATCTTTAATAGATTTTCTATTGCTTACAGCACTGAATGATAGTAAATATTTTTCTATATGCTTATCAACACCTTTTATTTTCCTAAATGTAACTTGCTTACGGTTGGCAGCATTACTATCATATTCATTAACGGCAATCATATAAAATTCACCAAGAACCATTTTCGGACAACGTAAATGCAAGTTGAGTGCTTCGGCAAATGTTCTTTCATAAAGTGTATCAAAATTTTTAGCAGAACTACTTAATTGACTTCTTACATTGATGGACAAAGTTTTTTCTGTGTATTCAAAACCATATTTGTCCGTTTGCCCCATAAGTATTCCAGCAAAATTCAGCGTTTCTTCTTTAGGCTTAATTCTATTGGGGACTACGCAAATGTCCTGATCTTTCTTTTTAAAAAAACCTGCAAGTGTATATTCACCGTTCGATTGTTTTAGAGAAGGTATGATTAAATTAGGATTTACACCGTTTTTAATCAGTTCAGATTTTACAACATCGTGCAATAGTTTAATTGGTTTTTGGCTACGGATAAGATTATTCTTCCCCTCAGTTCCATTTGTCTGTATTGCTCTTTCAATTGACTTTTTAATACTACTTAGTGCGCTTGGTAGATTTATCAAATTCAACATCATTAAAGAATTCCTTAAGCGAGACATTTAATGCCTCGGCAATTTTTTCAATATTTACAATGGAAATATTCCTTTGACCACTTTCAACACTAGCAATATAACTGCGATCCAAATCGGCTGTATAAGCCAAATCCTTTTGTGACATATTGGCTAATTCTCTTAGCCTTTTAATTCTTTGACCGATTTTAATTTTTATTTTCACAGATATAAAAATCCTTCATTGTAGACTATAATTCAAAGACTATAAGTAACATTCACAATATTATTTTTTAAATATATGTAGAACTCTTTTATATAAATGCTTTATATTTTATCAAAGAACTTAATATTATTATCAAGAATATTAGAAGTGCATATAACCAGCCAATCAACCCGACCGCCTTTTCGCATTCGGGTTTTATAAAATTCTAGGGTTGGTTATTCCGTTTTAAGTTTGTTGTTCAAAGTTGTTCTATTAATTAACATTGTTGCAAACTGCACTTGCAAAGAAAAATAAGTGCAGTTTGCTAAATATTTGGCTTTGTCGTTTTAATCTGCATTGCTGTTTTAGGCGGCGGGTTATCGGCAACGCCGTTATGCCTCAAATTAAAAGGTATTAGTTGATTATGGAAGTTGTAATTATTCTAATTATTATTATTGTAATTATCTTCTTAGTACTTCATCGCAAAAAAAATACTATTCCTAATTATGAAATAACTTATTCTATTAAAAAGTTTGAGGAACCCGAAAATTCGATGAATACAGAACCAAATACGAATGAGTCGGATTATCTAGACAATTACTGGATCCCTGTTGAATCAATCAAGCGAGAAGTGAAATTAAACCTCCATATTACTTATAAAAATACACGTTCAGTTATTAGTGAAAGGCAATTCGATTTAACCTCATTTTCTAGAGGCGAAAAAGGTTACCATATTCACGGATTTTGTCATAGAAAAAATAGAAATATTACTTTAAGCAGCTTAGGAATAATTTCTGTAAAAGATATTTCTACCGGCGAAGATATTTCCAACATTATTGACTACATAGAAAATGCATATAAAAACACAATTAATTATAAACAAGACTTGCTTTTTGACGAGTTTGGTTGGGCAATTTACATTCTTATTTATTTATCAGCCACATCTGGAAGCGTTGTAAAAAAAGAACGTGACGTGATTATTGCATTTATCAAATCCTTGCAAGGATTTGAAAATATATCGGAAGAATGGCTTGATAAAACACTCAAAGAATTGTACCGACCTGGCAAAATGGAAATAAGAAATTGGATTAAAGAAGGTATAAGTAAAAACCACAATTATCGAAAATTATTTCCTTGGATTGATAAACTTGAATCGCTTCAGAAAGAACTGAACAAAGAATTTTATAATCTAAAAACATATATAGAAAAACAGTTAAATGATGCTAACAACATTCCTAAAGTATGAGTTTAGTTATTCATCAAAGGTAAAATATGAATGAAATCAAATTTTTTGTTCAAGGCTCTGCACCTGAACCATATTTAGTCGTATTTCGGAAGAATGAAAATAATTTGACTGGTTTATGTAATTGCCCTGCTGGTGAAAATGGAATGTATTGTAAACATAGGTTTAGAATACTTGCTGGTTCAACTGAAGGCATTGTTAGTGAAAATATTAAAGATGTTGAATTTGTAAAAAGTTGGGTGAAAGGCTCTGATGTTGAAAAAGCATTAGATGAATTACATCAAGCTGAATCAGATTTAGAAAAAATGAAGAAAAAAGTTTCAGCATTAAAAAAGAAACTTGCCAGAACATTAATTGATTAAATATTCAGATACTAATTATCGGAGATAAAATGGCTAAATCAAGCGAATTAAAATTTTCAGTTGGGAGAGATGAACGTGATTTAATATTAATTGCAAATTTTGTCGATGGGTATTCCACCGATTTCTTTTTCAAACTTCCAACAAGTATTAGAGATGCTCTTGACATTAAATTAACTCCAAGAATGATTCACGGTAAAACTATCAATACATATTCTCAAGGCAAGAACTTTTCATTTAAACAAGGTGATGTAATCCACGATTCTAAAGAAGCATATACTATGGATTGGGGCGAAGCCTTAAAATATATCAAGTATAGTTTGCAAGTTATCGATTCACGAGATGCAACAACGGATATTTCTGAATCGTATGAAATAAAAAATTCCCAAGTAAAATATCTAAAGGTTGGTGAATCTGAAAAATTTATTGAAAAAGACATAGTTATTACAAAGTATAGTTATGATTCGGGTTATGTGAAATTTCGTTTACTACAACCAAATGGTGCAAAAGAAAAACTTGTTGAAGAATCTGTTTATGAATGCACACAAGAAAATTTTGTTTTGTTTCTTCAAAGTGGAGTTTTAAGAACTATTGATAAGCAAGAAATAGATTTAAGCAAGGCATAACCAGCCAATCAACCCGACCGCCTTTTCGCATTCGGGTTTTATAAAATTTTTGGGTTGGTAGTTCCGTGTTAAGTTTTTTGTTCTAAGTAGTTCTATTAATTAACATAGTTGCAAACTGCACTTGCAATGAAAAATAAGTGCAGTTTGCTAAATCTTTGACATTGTCGTTTTAATCTGCATTGCTGTTCTGGGCGGCGGGTTATCGGCAACGCCGTTATGCGTCTATGAAAAAAAAGTATTTACCACATACTATAAGTTTAAAATCTGAATATGGTGAACTTCAGAAATTACTTTATGTTGAAGGCGGTGGTTACTACTTCACAAGAAAGAATAATAAATATTATATTTTGTCAGATTATGGAACATTGATTGATTTTTTTGAAGATGACGAGGATGTTTTGTCAACTTTAAAAGCCGAATATGAATTTGATAGTAAAGAAGAATGTCTTTCTTTTATTCAAAAACTAATTATAGATACTAAGAATGAAAAGAGAAATATTATGATTCCAGAAGTTCTTTTATCGTAAAACAAAGGTTTGAATGAAAATTTATGAAACTCTGAACTGGCTCAACGATTGGAAGAAACTTCCAGCTTATAAAGCTGAACCAAGAGTTGATTTTATAGTTGCTGGTGCTCTGCCTGAAATCATAAAGAATAAATATAATTGTAATATCTCAGTTATAATTCCAGAGTTACCAATTAGGATCGGTTCAATTTATAAAGATTTGGATATCGACAAATCATATAAGGTTGATTTTTATTTATATCTTGAAAACGGGAAACATCTTTTTATCGAGTTTAAAACAGATTCTGGTTCTCGCCGTGTAAAGCAAGATAAATATTTAATAGCTTCACAAAGTGTGGGAATGAAGGCTATTCTTGATGGTATAATCAAAATATATTCCGTCACAAATTACAAAACCAAGTATTCGCATTTAATGAAAAAACTTTTAACTGCTGGTTTAATTTCAGAAAGCAATTCCATCTATCAACCAACCGTCATTCAAAATGAAATTGAAATATTATACATACAACCAAAAGCAGAACAACAGAATGAGATTGGATTTGATGAAGTTGCAAAACTGATGA
>CAYLVF010000099.1:0-7085 GCA_964387045.1 uncultured Melioribacter sp.
AAGATGTATCAAAAATATTAGATAACGCAAAAAGTATAATCTCACTCGGAATGAATTATTATACCGATCATCAGCATAATCAAACAGATGGTTACGGTAAAATATCTCGCTATGCTTGGGGTAAAGATTATCATCTAATTGTTTGGCAAAAACTCGATCAGTTTGTTGAAATATGTAAAGAAATTGACAGCAGTTTTCAAGCAAAAACATATATTGATACAGGTCCGGTTATGGATAAAGTTTGGGCAGTACGTTCCGGTATCGGCTGGATGGGTAAACATACAAATGTTATTTCAAGAGATATCGGTAGTTGGTTTTTTATAGCTAATGTAATTACAAATTTTGAATTCGATTATAATGAACCGGTTGCAGATTTCTGCGGAAACTGTACCGCTTGTATTGATGCTTGTCCGACTAATGCAATTGTTGATGAATATATAGTTGATGCAAATAAATGTATTTCATATCTGACAATTGAAAATAAAGGTGAGATTTCAACCGAATTTAGAGATAAATTTGATAACTGGATATTCGGCTGCGACATTTGCCAAGATGTTTGTCCGTGGAATATTAAATTCCCGCAAGTAACATTTGAAAATGAATTTTATCCGAGAGAAAGTGAATTGAACTTAACTGAGTTTGATAACATGACAAACAACCAATTTAAAAAGAGATTCGCTGATTCACCGATTAGCAGAGCAAGATTAAAAGGAATGAAAAGAAACGCAGATTTTATAAAAAAGTAGTGTGAATCTTTTTTTTGATTTTAGAATCAAATGTAAATAAAATAATTTTTGATAAAACGAAGTAAACACGGAGATTTATTATGTCAGAGAATCATCATAAAGTGATAATAATCGGTTCCGGTCCTGCCGGATTAACCGCTGCACTTTACAATGCCAGAGCAAATTTGAACCCTGTTGTTTTTGAAGGATTACAACCCGGTGGTCAATTAACTATTACAACCGAAGTAGAAAATTACCCCGGTTTTGAGCATGGAATTCAAGGTCCGGAGTTAATGGATGTTATGCGTAAACAATCTCAACGTTTTGGAGCTCAACCATTTTTCAAACATGTTACTAAGGTTGACTTTTCAAAAAGACCGTTTGTTATCGAAGCAGGTAAAGAAGTTTATACTGCCGATGCGGTTATTATTTCTACCGGTGCAACAGCAAAATGGCTTGGAATACCGAGCGAAGAAAAATACATGGGTTACGGTGTATCGGCTTGTGCCACATGTGATGGATTCTTTTTCAAGAATCAAAAAGTAATTGTGATCGGCGGCGGCGATTCTGCAATGGAAGAAGCAAATTACTTAACCAAATTTGCATCGGAAGTTTTAGTAGTTCACAGAAGAGAAGAATTCCGCGCTTCTAAAATTATGGAAGATCGGGCTAAGAAAAACCCCAAAATAAAATTTGCACTTAACAAAGTTGTAAAAGAAATCCTGGGCGAAGAAGAAAACGGAAGAAAGAAAGTAACCGGTGCTATATTAGAAGATACACGCGACGGCTCAACAGAAAAAGTTGAAGTAGACGGAATCTTTTTGGCAATAGGTCATAAACCGAATACCGAGCTGTTCAAAGGTCAACTTGAAATGGATGAAACCGGGTATTTAGTCGTAAAAGGTGCATCAACTTATACTAATATTGATGGTGTTTTCGCTGCCGGTGATGTTGCCGATCATGTTTACCGCCAAGCTGTTACTGCAGCCGGAATGGGCTGCAAAGCAGCAATTGATGCCGAAAGATGGCTGGCTGAACAGGGTATTGAATAATCTTTAATTTTTTGTGCTAATAACAAGGATTAACTTCTTAAATCGTTAATCCTTGTTCATAAATTATCACTATATCGACCCGATCCTTAAAAACAGAATACTCTTAAATCATTGATTTAATAGCAGATCTTAATATTTAGTTTTCTTTTGTTTCTTTGTGTTTCTTACTAACAAAAAATGCCGCAACAAAGCCGAGACCTGTCATTGTAAATAATAAAAACGGCACCCATTCCTCGTAGCCGGTTAATTCTTTTAGAAGCAGACCACCGCCGAGACCTAAACCAAAAAAGAAAGTAACAATTCCTATTTTCAACATTGCTAAAGGGTCACGCTTTTTGCTATAAAGCGCCATCATCTGCTCGGTTGACAAACCGCGCTCAATTATTGTTGATCTTTCTCTATACCGCAGATAAAAATATGCAATCAGAACTGCACCGGTCGAGAAAAATATTATTGGTACTACAATTACTTCAGATCCCATTTTACACTCCATTTTATTGTTACTGAAACTTTTGACTTATTTATTATATAAAGGTTACATGCAATATTATTCTGTTGCTCTTTCGTATTTTCTTTCACTTATTGAGACTAACTTTTTCTTTAATAGGTTACAGTTTCTTTCTTTTAAAATTGTGTAACCTATTTAAACATTTTTGTGTCATAAGTAATGAAATGAAAAACTTAACCGATGAGCAAATTATTGATTCGATTAAGAAAGGAAATCAAGCTGATTTTGCACTCTTAATTGATCGTTATAAAGATAAAGCATTTTCACTTTTGCGGAGAATCGTAAAAAATGAATTAGATGCCGAAGAAATACTGCAGGATTGTTTTATGAAAGTTTATAATTCGATTGATACTTTTCGTTTTGAATCAAAATTTTCTACTTGGTTTTATAGAATTGTTTATAACGCAGGATTAAGCGCAATAGCTAATAAGAAGAGACAAATCGAAAAGGAAATGTCTTCTGTTGAAGATCATTATTATTTAGAATATGAAGATGACCGGACTTATGCGGAATCTGAGAATGTTAAACAATACGTAATAAAATTAGTTGATAAGTTACCGCCCCGGAATGCATTGGTAATTATACTATTTTATATTGATGATATGTCACTCAAAGATATTAGTGAAGTACTGGATATTTCTTTAGTGAATACAAAAGTATTGCTCCATAGATCACGCAATATTTTAAGAGAAATGATACTCAAGCATAATTTACAAGAGGAACTGAGATGAAAGAGTTAACAGACGAATTAATAAATAAATATATAGATAATGAATTAACAGTTTCGGAAATAAATAAATTAAAAGAATATCTATCTGCACATCCGAGCGAAGTAGAGAAATTGAAAGCTCATAAACTTGTTAATTCCGTTTTAAGAGAATTGGAATTTGATTCAGCACCGGATAATATCACCGACAAAATAATGTCTAAAATTAAAACGGTATATTCCGTTAAACCTCATAAAAGTTATTTCATACGGATCATTTTTTCATTGTTTGGTTTGGGATTTGTTGGTATTTATTTATTCGGATTAACTCAAGTGTCAAAAGAATCTATGAGCGGCAATCAGGAAATCATAGTTAAAATTTTTGATCACTTTAATGATGTGATTCCTTCTGTAAATTTTGCACTTAGCTCCGACGTATTTATGCTGGTTATCTCAACATTTGTTCTTATTACGTTTATCGCAACATATTTAATGATCAATTCACATAAAATGTTCAAAGATAATATAGAAAATCTTTCACATTGATTTCTTTAGATTGCCTTTCGCTTAAGTGATTTCTATTTTAGATTAATCACTATTTAACAATATTTATGAATACGAAATCAGGTTATGTTACAATAATCGGTAAACCGAATGCAGGCAAATCAACCTTAATGAATGCAATGCTTGGTGAAAGATTGTCAATTATTTCAAGCAAACCGCAAACTACGAGAAAGAATATATTAGGAATAATTTCCGACGAAAATCATCAAATTATTTTTCTTGATACCCCTGGTATTTTAGAACCTGCCTATTTGCTTCAGGAAAAAATGGTTGAGTTTATTAATCAAGCAATTAAAGATGCCGATATTCTTCTTGTTTTGTTCGATATTGATGCCGATCCGGATGGAAAAGTAATTTTAAATGACGAAAATATTTTTCTGAGCATACAAAAAAATAAAGCAACAAAAATTGCGGTAATTAATAAAGTTGACCTCTCTAATGATATCCGGGTTAAGAGGTTGGCTGAAAAGTTAGAGAATACAAAGCTATTCGACGAATTAATTATTGTTTCCGCATATCTCGGTTACAATATTGATATACTTCTAAACATAATTAAGGAAGCACTTCCTTTTGGACCTAAGTATTATCCCGATGATCAGATATCAAATGAGAATGAAAGATTTTTTGTTTCCGAAATAATCCGTGAAAAAATATTTGAACTCTATCAAGATGAAATTCCCTTCAGTACGGAAGTTCTAATTGAAGACTACAAAGAAAGAGAAAATGCAAAAGATTTTATCTCCGCTTCAATTATTGTTGAGAAGGAAACTCAGAAACCGATAATTATTGGTAAAGGAGGGGATACAATTAAAAAGTTAGGAAAAATCTCACGAGCATCAATCGAGAATTTCCTTGGCAGAGAAGTTTATCTTGAACTGCGTGTAAAAGTTAGACCCAAATGGCGAAGTAACCAAAACCTCTTGAAAAACTTCGGGTATTCGGTAGGTAATGAATAATAATCCACCAACCGGAAAAAAATATTTAGGCGAAGCTGCACTTCTAATTGCTACGATTATTTGGGGCGGTACTTTCGTTATTATAAAAGAATCTTTGAATGATATTTCTCCTATGTTGTTTATTACTCTACGATTTTCTTTAGCTGCCGTCATTCTCTTGCCTTTTATTTTTCTTAAAAGAAAATTTTTTAAGCGCGAATTACTTTTTAGCGGTATGCTGCTTGGAATGTTTCTATTCTTAGGTTTTTCAACTCAAACCGTCGGATTAAAATTTACATCGGCAACGCGATCCGGATTTATTACCGGCACAATGGTTGTATTTGTTCCAATCTTACAACTGTTTATAAGAAAGCGTCCGCCCACAAAAGGTGCAATTGCCGGTACAGTATTGGTGTTTCTCGGGTTATCGTTTTTGTCTTCAGGCGGTAAT
This sequence comes from uncultured Melioribacter sp., assembly GCA_964387045.1. Lineage (GTDB taxonomy): Bacteria > Bacteroidota > Ignavibacteria > Ignavibacteriales > Melioribacteraceae > SURF-28. The sequence continues at coordinate 4,942 of CAYLVF010000099.1, forward strand.
TCTATTTTTACTTTGTTTAGTGAACTCGGAGCAAATTTTAATTTCGGTGATTTTATGACCTTGCTCTGCGCTGTCTTTTTTGCATTCCAAATTGTTTATATAGATATAATCTCACGAAAATATGACTTCTGGCTTCTCACGTTTACTCAATTAGCTACGGTTTCTGTGTTAGGAATTTTTGCAACTCTTCTTTTTGATGTTGCCTCAATTGAGAATATAAAATTAATTCCAACCGATTATCTTTTGTTTGGAATATTATATACCGGACTGCTGGCAACATTAGTAAATATTGCTATTCAAACAAAATTTCAAAAGGAAGTTACACCAACGAAAGCCGGTATAATTTATTCCTTCGAGCCATTGTTTGCTGCTTTATTTGCATTCTTTTTATTAAATGAGAAAATCACTAATTTTGGCGTCATTGGTGGTGCATTAATTTTCCTTGGATTGTTAGTTTCCGAAGCATACGACAGCATGAAGTTAATCTATGAGCAAAGACTTAAAAAGAGCTGAAATAATTGCAAAAGGATTAGTGCAGGGTGTAGGTTTCCGCTGGTTTGTACTTAAACATGCGCGAAAACTTGGTTTAAATGGTTATACAAAAAATTTATTTACCGGCGAAGTTCTAACTGTTGCAGAAGGCGAGCAATTTTTATTGGAAGAATTATTCAATAAAATTAAAATCGGTCCTATGCATGCAGATGTGAGAGATATTTCCGTTAAATGGAGTGAAGCAAAAAACGAATTTATAAATTTTGAGATAAGACATTGAGTAATCAATTTAGAATTGGTTTCGGTTATGATGTTCATCAGTTGACCGAAAAAAGAAAACTATTTTTAGGCGGCATTGAAATACCTCATACAAAAGGATTGCAAGGACATTCTGATGCCGACGCACTTCTTCATTCAATTACCGATGCATTATTAGGTTCGTTGTCGTTAGGCGATATTGGAACTCATTTCCCCAATACCGATTCTAAGTACAATGGAATAGAAAGCAGAATATTACTTACTGAGTCCTATTACTTAGTTAAACAGAAAGGTTACACTATCTCCAACATCGATGCTACAGTTGTAACAGAACTACCAAAATTGAATCCATACATATTAAAAATTCGAGAAAGCATTTCCAAAATATTAAATCTCTCTATGGAGCAAGTTTCTGTAAAAGCAACTACCTCAGAAAAAATGGGATTTGTCGGTGAAGAGAAAGGTATTAAAGTTTACGCGGTTGTGTTAATCCAAAAAGATAATAGTTAATGTTAGAAGATATCCTGTCATATATAAGTGCTGTTGATACACCGTATATTTATTTAATATTATTTTTCTTTGCATTTGTTGAAAATATATTCCCGCCTTCTCCTAGCGATGTAGTAATTGTAGTTGGGTCATCTTTAATTGCTACTACCGAACTATCGTTTATCCCCATATTGTTAATTACAAGCATCGGAAGCGCACTCGGTTTTATTTTGATGTATTATGTTGGCAAACTTTTCGGTGAAAAATTAATAAGGCGGGGAAAAATAAAATTTATTAAACACGGCGATATATTAAAAGCAGATAGATGGTTTAGGAAGTGGGGATATAAATTAATTTTAGCTAATCGATTTCTGCCGGGTACGAGGTCTGTAATAAGTTTCTTTTCGGGTGTACATGAATTGGATGTCGGACGTACATTTGTTTTTTCAGCTATTAGTGCATTTGCCTGGAATGCAATTATTATTTATTTGGGCATGGTTGTCGGTCATAATGTTGAGTTGATTGACTATTACCTAAATACTTATTCGTACGCAATTATTGCTTTAACAATTGCTGTGATTGCTGTTATACTTATTAGAATATTCTGGCGAAAAAAGAAAGAAAACTGAGTCGATGAATAATAATCAATACACGGTTAAGTTAAAAATTGATTTGAAAAGAGAAAGAAGAAAAGAATTACTATTAGCTTTGATTTGCGGTATCATGTTTGGATTAGCATTCCCTCCTTTACCTTTTTTTCCGTTACTCTTTGCTGCACTTATCCCATATTTTATCCTAATTGAAAAGCGGAAAACTTTAGCATCGATTAATAGAATTACCTACTTCACTTTTTTTATATACACAATTATTTCCGGTTATTGGGTGGGAAGCTGGCAGCCGGAAGC
>CAYLVF010000099.1:7095-8304 GCA_964387045.1 uncultured Melioribacter sp.
TGTTATTTTTTAATCCGATTCTTTTTTTGATCCCTTCATCGCTTTATTACTTAGCTTTTAGATCTTTCGGAAGAAAAACTGCACTATTACTTTTCCCGTTATTCTGGGTTACCTCCGAATACTTATATAGTGTAACAGATATCAAATTCCCATGGTTGACCGCAGGTCATTCGCTTTCTTATTTTAATTCATTTATCCAAATTGCTGATATCATTGGCTCATTCGGAATAGGAATAATTGTGATTTATATTAACGTACTATTCTATATATCATACAAAAAGTTTGTAACCGAATTCAAAATTAGCAAGTACTTATACATTAGTATACTATTGCTTATCGTCCCAATTATCTATGGAGTTATAAGAATAAATGAATCTAAAAGTAACGACTCGACTGTAAAAGTTGGTGTCGTACAGCCAAATTTTAATCCATGGCAAAAGTGGGAAGCCGGTAACTTAAGTGATCAACTTGAACTTTATTTGTCTTTATCTAAAAAAGAGATTATGAATGGTGCAGAATTGATAATTTGGCCTGAAACAGCACTACCGGTTTATTTGCTTGGCGGTGGATATGAAAATATTGTTCAGCGAATTCATAATTTTTGTGATACGAATAATGTTTCTCTTCTAACCGGAATGCCTCATGCCAATTTTTATTTTGATAGTACAAAAGCACCAAAAGATGCAAAGAAAACCGCCGGCGGAACATACTATACATCTTATAACTCAATTCTGTTATTTCAACCCGGGAGTAAAGATGTACCTATGTACGGTAAAATGAAACTTGTACCATTCGGTGAAAAAGTTCCATTTATTGAACAAGTTCCTTTACTTGGAGATTTAATTAAATGGGGAGTTGGTATCTCAAGTTGGAACGAAGGACCGGAACAAAAAGTTTTTGAAATTTTTCATGATAACAAATCATTTAAAGCTGCTGGACTTGTCTGTTTTGAGTCAATTTTTCCGCGATTTATTTCGGATTTTGTGAATAACGGTGCTGAACTAATTGTTGTTGTCACAAATGATAGCTGGTACGGCGATTCAAGCGGCCCTTATCAACATAAAGAGATTAGTGTATTACGTGCAATTGAAAATAGAAGATCTGTAGTTAGGTCTGCTAACGGCGGTATTAGCTGTGTCATCGATAAATATGGCAATACTTTAATTGAAACTGAAATGTACACAAGAACAAGTTTTACTTATGAAGCAG
>CAYLVF010000100.1:0-8297 GCA_964387045.1 uncultured Melioribacter sp.
AATTAGTATAAATATCAAAGTAAAATATTAATTGAATTTGCAAATGCGTAGCAAACAGAACTTTAAGAACATCCCCACATTTATAAGGATCATCCCAATTAGTATATCCAACTTTTGTAAAGTTTTTCCTCTATAGCTAAGCTTTTTAAAGTTAAGAGGGGTGTTAACCCCTCAGAACTATTTTATTAAAAGCATCTTCTTAACACTGACAAAATTCTTATCACTCTCTGTTGATTCGGCTACTATAGCATAGATATAAATACCGGATGCAATATTTGCCGCATTCCAATTTATTTCGTGATAACCGGCTGGCAATTGTCCGTCTTGAAGAGTAGCAACCAGCTCACCCAATATATTGAATACACGCAATGCAATTTTACTGCCGACAGGCAAACCAAATCTTATTACTGTAGTTGGATTAAAAGGATTTGGGTAGTTATGTTCAAGAATATATTCATTCGGAATTAATTCGGCTAAGTCTTTTATTCCGGTTATTATACATGTTTTGTAAATTGAAGCTGCTTCGGTAACTCCTTCATCTGTATCCGCAACAATAATTTTGAAGTCGACTTCGCCTCCAAAATTTGCGGGTGTATATAATTTTAGAGCACCTGTTGCGTTATTGTAGTTGTAGAGCAGTGTATCATTTGAAAACCAAAAATCAATTCCCAATTGGTGAAACGGTGTTTCAATATCACTTACCATTTCCGATAGGTTTAGATACAAGGAATCGGAACCGCACACATCATATAATTCTTCTAAGCCAACAATAGTGGGTAAATCATTTACCGGGTGAACAATCACAAAAAAATCGGATGATACAAAGAACTCATTATCTGTTACCGAAAGATGCAGTGTATCAGTACCAAACCAATCTTTTGCTAAAGTTACTTTTAATGAATCTTTTGCCTCATTAAAATATATTTTCACATTTTCGCTCTGAGTGAAGTGAATTACCAAGTCTTCAATTTCAGTATCCGGATCGATTATATAACTCTTTAATGCCTTAATACTAACCGCATATTCTTCATCCTCCATGAGTTCTAATACTGGTTTTACTATTAATACTGGAGGATCATTAACCGGTGAGATGCTTAAAGAAACCGTATCTTTTACAGTTTCCCCGGATAAATCGAAAACGGAAACTTCCAAATAAAAATCTCCATAAACGTTCGGCATCGGCACAATCGTAGCAATGTTATGTTCATCGATACTTATTACAAACCCATGATTGCTATTGGAAACTTTTTCGGTTGAATTACTTTTTCTCTTATTGATAGTTGTGTTATTTTTAGGAAAAACATTTACACCAAAAGAGAAGGAGGTTGAATCATCATCAGGATCGTAAACAAGTTTATTTAAGTTAATCATTATGACATTTCCCTCGTCAATTTTAATCTCCGGTAAACCTAGAAATACCGGAGGATCATTTACTGCCAATACAGTTAAAATGAATGAAGATGTATCGCTCAACTCTCCGTCGCTTACAAAGATTGATATTTGTGCTACTCCGAACCAGTTAGGATTTGGGATTAACTGTGCAAATAGCGAATCGCGGTTGAATACAATTTTTATTGATGTATCGCTGCTTGCAGCCCAGTAATTTAATCCTACGGTCTCAACATCAAAACCTGTGAAATAAACTATTGCCACCGAATCCTCATTTATTTCTATATCCGGTAACTCACTCAAAACTGGTTTATCATTAACAGGTAATACCACAATATTTAATATGGAGGTATCCGCAAAGACACCGTCACTGGCTATAATAGTAACAAAAGCAGCGCCGAACCAGTTTGCTTCCGGCACTACGATGAGACTCGCATTTTCATATGAATTTGTTGAATTATATTTATCATTTTTTCTGAGAATTCCATTAATAATTGCATTTTCGTACGATGGCAATAATTCCACTAGTAAATTATCATCTGAGCTATAAACCATTACATCAATATCATCCCCGTTCGGATCAATAATTGAAACCGGGAGCTCTAGAATTTGATCTTCATAAATCGTTGTATCAGGTACGTGTGAAATAATCGGTCCAGAATTTATTGTAAACTTTTCACTTGCTTCAAAACCCCAATCAAGATTGCCGGCTTCGTCAATTGATGAACCGGGCGAAATGGAAAAACCGATTTTTCCGGCTCCCTGGATATTACTAAATGTTATTGTCGGATTTGAAGTGTTGCCGTTTATAATGGAATAATCTGCACTTGCTGACCCGGTTAATTGAAGCCCAATGTGATCAGAATTTAGAAACACTGAATCAGCGTTCTCATAAGTGATTTGATACGTTACATCTTCGCCTCCGGTAACAGGCAAGCTTGGCGAGCTAACTAAAATCTGAGGCGGGAATGTGTCAAGTATAAGTTCAACAGATACTGTATCTCCCATATTTCCCGCGGCATCTTTCAAGCTTACAGAAAGGGTTATATTTCCTTCACTGAAAAAACTTACATCAACATTTTGGATTAATTGTGTTGTGGAAGTAACTATTCCGCTATCAGTAATTTCAGTACTATTTTTAAATTTGTAATAGTATGTTGCCCCAACTTCCGCACTGGTTATATTAAATGAATAATTCGTCGAATTAGTTCCGTTTATATAAATCGAATTGGTTTCTATTGCATAACCTTGCGGTGGTGTCAGATCAGCAAATTCTCCGTATTTTGCAAAATAGATATCTTCCAAACCAACAGCTGTTAAATGGATTATTCCGTTTCCAGGATTGAATTCTGCTGTATTTCTGAAAGCTCCTGTTAAGTATACCAGGCCGTTTTCATCAATTGCCAATTCGTTTACTCGATCGTTACCAGTTCCACCGGCTCGGCTAGCAGATATCAGATTTCCCGAATCGTCGTATCTTGCTAAAAAGATATCGTATAAGCCGGCACTTATCAGGTTATTCGTTCCAGGGCCTGGATCAAAGTCAGCGGTCCCCAAAAAATATCCAGCGATATAAACATTCTTATCACTATCAATCGCTATACTCTTTCCAAAATCTCCAGAAGTTCCCCCAATACTATTAGCCCAGATTAAATTTCCCCATCCGTCATATTTTGCAAAGAAGACATCATAACCCTCGCTAGTATATTTAGTAGTGTCGGGACCCGGGTCAAAGTCTGATGTGCCTTCATAATAACCTACAAGGTAAATGTTACCACTTTCATCCACTACCATGCTGCTTAGTCGATCCAATCCACTCCCCCCGATACTTTTAGCCCACGCTAAATTTCCGTCTGCATTATACCTTGCAAAAAAGACATCAAAAGAACCAGCACTTATTATAATATTTGTTCCGGGCCCGGGATCAAAGTCCAAATCGGCACTGAAATATCCTGATAGATAAATATTTTCGTTAGCATCAACCACTATGCGGATTCCAAACTCGGTCTGGGCTCCCCCAATGCAATTTGCCCATATTAAATTTCCTTCTGAATCGTACTTTGCAAAAAAGATATCAGCACTGTGTGTGGCGGTCAAATTAGTTGTACCGGGTCCTGGATCAAAATCTACAGTGCCATAAAAGTACCCGGTTATATAAACATACCCGGTTTCGTTAACAAAAATGTCTTGACCAGAGTCTTCTCCGGATGCTCCTACATTTTTTGCCCAAATTAAATTTCCTTCTGAATCATATTTTGAAAAAAACATATCTAAGTTGCCAGCACTTGTAAGATTACTAATTCCAATTCCTGGATCAAAATCAGCAGTGTTTTCAAAATGCCCAGTTAAATAAATATTACCACTGCCATCTACCACCAATCTCCCCACTGCTTTATATCCAGTTCCCTCAATACTTTTTGCCCAGACAAAATCCCCATTTGAATCATACTTTGCAAAAAAGAGATCAGCATTGTCAGATGATGTCAAATTATTTGTACCGGGTCCCGGATCAAAGTCTACTATATCATGGAAAGAACCCGCTATATATACATTACCGTTACCATCGACAAATATATTGTCCCCCGCTTCCATGGAGGTACCTCCAATGCCTTTTACCCATTGACCATAAACCTGTACAGAAAAAGAAAACAAAAGAAGTATGATGATAAAAAATAGTTTATGGACTGAGTTGAGAAAACGGATTAGAGAAAGTTGAGTGTATCTTTTCATGTTGCACCCTTTTTTAGTTTTACAATAGGTTTTTAACTTGAATTTTTGTTTCATCGAAAAAAAACAACTAATAACAGTAGTGAGAGATTGAGCAATAAAAAGACCAGCAGAAGAATTGTCTCTACTGACCAGTCAAAAGTCTTAAGCATCTCTTTAAGCTTTCGCATAGGGTTTTCCGATAAAAAAAAAATTATGAAATAAAATCGGAGGGCATTACAAAAATAACGCTCTGTCAAGATTTGTAAAGTGTTTTTCGGATAAGATTGACCAAACTTATCAAATTCGGACATGAAATCGGATATAATTTACCAATCTTATCACCGACCTCTGGGTACGTTTAATATATTTTTTCAATTTGCATTTATTATTGCAGTAATTATATTTAGTAAATTTTTATTGAACCCTGATGAAAAAACTTGTGCTGCTTTTATTTATCCCGATTTGTGGTCTTCTTGCAAAGCCACAGTTTGATATCGATTCTTTATTATATGTGTATTCAACATCCGGTCAAGACAATGCGCAGGAAATAGAGGGATTCTTTATTGGAAAGCTCTACCACTCGGACAGGGATTCAGCTCTTGCTATTCAAAAAGAACTCATTTCTAAGACTGCAATACTTGAGAATAAAGAACTTTATATAATATTGTTAATTCATTCATATCACCTTTTACCTTTTGATCAACAAATAAAACTTTTAACCGAAGCTGCTGAACTTTCCATCAAATACGATAAGCCGCATTTGCTTGGAGCATCTTATATGTATAAGGGTATTGCATTCCGTGATAATTCAATAGCAGATTCAGCAATGATGTATGCTTTAAAATCACGAGATATTTTTGAGGTTGAAAACTTGCAGGGTGAGCTTTCCGAGGTTCTCCAGTTAATCGCTGACATGCATTATCATGCTACAGCCTACGAAGAAGCTGAAAAAACATATAAAGAGATTGAACTAACTTCCCCAGGTTTGGCAACTACATGGAGATACTCAACAATCCAAAATAATCTTGGATTAATTAAAATTAAGCAAGGACTTTATGACGAAGCGGAAAGGTATTTTTTAAACTCGCTATCAAGACAAAATCCCGGTAACAGCAGAAGTGCTACAGAACCCGGACTCGCTTATCTATATAGAAAACTATTGGAACTCAGCATACTTCAAAAAAGATTTGATAAAGCAAATGAATATTTCTCATTCGGATATCCACTCACAACCAGACTTAAACGCTTTGAAGAACTCCCAGGATACTATATAGGGAAAAGCCAGATTCTAAATCACGAATCAAAATATGATTCTTCGTTAATATATTTAGATAGAGCGATTGAAGCCGAGAAGAAACACCCTGATCTTAAATTTAAAATAGATCTTTATAAAACTCTTGCGGACACCTATACTGGTCTTAATAATTTCAGTAAGGCAAATATGTACTTAACGCTGTATATCGAAAATTTCCAGAGAGCTGATTCATCTTATAACAATGCAAGACTATTACATGCTTATGCAACCCATAATTACAATAAGGCGATGCAAGAGATTGAGACCAAAAAAAAAGAGAGAAATCTACTTATAGTTATATTAAGTTTCGCTTTGCTTACTTTAGCAATCTTTGCCCTCTTCTATGTGAGATTAAAAAAATCCAAAAAGATGCTAGTTGAAAAAAGTCTTCGCTTAGCACATTCAAATTCGGGTATATTTTTTGCTGGCTCAGAAATTAATGAAGAATCATTACCTGATGAGAGCCGGTTTTCTGATGATGATACGCAACCGAAGAAGAAAAAAGATGTAGAAAACGCAACACTTGATTCAATTATTGAGAAACTCGAATTACTGATAGAAGAAGAAAAAATATATCTTAATCCCTTTCTTACTATCCAAGAACTGGCTAAGATTTTAGATTCAAATAGGACATACTTGCTGAAAGCGATTCAAAAAAAATACAACGTTAACTTTATCAGTTTGGTTAACGGTTATAGAATTCGAGAAGCAATAAAAATTATGAATTCCGAAGGAGCAAAATCACTCAACATGGATGGAATTGCAGGTAAATCAGGTTTTAATAATCGAGTAACGTTTGCAAAAGCATTCAAACAAATAACGGGTGTCTCACCCTCATTTTTCCTCGCTAATATTAAAGATAAAGAATAGATTCCGTGTTAAGCGGCAATGTGAAAATATTTTTCTCGAAGGACAATTTTCTAAGTTTCCTCCCGGTGTTCTTTATTAGGTTACTAATTTTGAAAGTACACTTACTTAACCGGACAGAATTTTTCTTCGATTTCATTTTTGTAAAAAAACTTCCTGCCTGGTAAACAGATAGCATCAAAATTTGCTGCATACCTGCCGGGTTAAAGCTTTGTCTTACTAAAGCTATTACCCCACTTCCAAGTATGCCTCATACTATCAATTTTATTTGTAAGGAAGATTAATTTTCGGATACTGCTCTAGGGGTTGTGAATTTTATAATTATCATCGATTAAACGTTTTTGGAAACTCCTATACTGAAACCAAACAAAATATTCATATTATACTTTTTTTTATATTTAATGAAAAGTCATTAACTTTGACAAATTTTTTTAGCAATTATGAGGTTATTGTGAATTCTAAAATTGTCGTTCCCCTTTTCGTATTTCTACTTTCTTTAATTCAAATCTCATCTCAAACAGTACAGTCAAAAAAAATACTTGATAAACATTCTGATACAGCAGAAAAAATCATCACGTCATCTTTGTCTGAAATGAAAGGATATGAATGGCTGCGTGATTTATGTGAAAATATCGGTCCACGTTTAAGCGGTTCGGAAGAATCTATGAAAGCCATTTATTGGGCTGAAGAAAAGTTCAAACAAATTGGAGTAGATTCTGTCTGGCTGCAGCCGGCAATGGTGCCAAAGTGGGTTAGAGGAAATATTGAGAATGCAAAAATTGTTAAGAGTAATAAATTCTCCGGTAGAGAATTAAATATCGCATCTTTAGGCAGTAGTGTCGGAACACCGGAAGGAGGATTAACCGCTGAAGTTATCGAAATTCATTCATTCGATGAATTGGAACAAAAAGCCGAAGAGGTAAAAGGGAAAATTGTTTTCTTTAATAGACCATTCAATCAAACCTTTACAAATACTTTTAGAGGTTACGGTGATGCAGTTGATCAACGAGGAAGCGGTCCTTCAAAAGCTGCAAAGTTTGGTGCTGTTGGTGCAATTGTAAGATCGGTAACTTCAAAGTATGATAATGTACCACATGTCGGGACACTATTTTATGATAGTTCCGTTGAAAAAATTCCCGCTGCCGCAATAGGCTTGATTGATGCTGATTTCTTAAGTAACGCTCTTAAGGAAGAATCAAATCTTCAAATAAAAATTGAAATGGACTGTGAAAATTTTGATGAAGTTTTGTCATACAATGTTATTGCTCAAATCAACGGCTCAGAATTCCCGGATGAAATAATTGTCGTCGGCGGGCATTGGGATAGCTGGGACAAAGGATGCGGTGCACATGATGATGGTGCTCCTTGTATTCAAACCATGGAAGTTCTTGATCTTTTCAAGAGATTAGATATTCAACCCAAACGAACAATAAGATGTGTACTTTTTATTAATGAAGAAAACGGAATCGGCGGTGCGTTAGCTTATGCAGATTCTATAAAAAATAAAGGTGAATATCATTTAGCCGCTATTGAATCGGATAGAGGCGCTTATACACCAAGAGGATTTTCAGTAACCGCAGATTCACTTACAATTTTAGGTATGCAGAATTGGCTTCCGATTTTAAACAAATCTTTAATTGAATGGATAAGACCGGGAGGAAGCGGTGTCGATATATCAAGAATTGAAGGTGCGAATGCATTGATCGGTTATGTCCCGGATGACCAGCGTTATTTTGATGTTCATCATTCGGATAATGATGTTTTTGAGGAAGTGCATCCACGTGAAATGCAGCTTGGTACATCGGCAATTGCAATTTTAACTTATTTATTAAGTGAGGAAGGATTATAAAAAAATCCCCGGAATCTTTGAGACTCCGGGGACTTATTAGGACTGATTCTACAGCTACCATTCATTAAGGGAGAGGGAATTTTTTTTAGTCATTTCTCTTTTTCGTTGTTGTTCTTTGTTGAGTATTACTTTTTGTTTCCTGTCTTTTTACCGGTGTTGACTGCACAGTTTCTTTCCTTTCATTTCTAT
>CAYLVF010000101.1:0-8291 GCA_964387045.1 uncultured Melioribacter sp.
TTCGTTTACACTATTGTAAATTTAGGAAATTCCATTTCCATCTGAAGCGTTACAGCGGTTATTCGCTACGATAACTTAACTGAAGAAAGAAAACTCCCAGGATATGTAAACACTAAATTTATAGCACATACTAATTACTACATTCAACCCTGGGGTTACGAGCTAACTAAAGAAACGGAAAGAAATCGCATGTTAGGAAGACATGTTTTTGGCGATATTATTGATCCATGCCTTTGGCAATTAGGAGAAGTGTTTAATGATGACTGTATAAGAATAAATCCCTTATTCTGGTATTCGGGTGATCCGGTTAGTAATTCCGGCTGGCTTAACACTTCTTCAACTGATCAGAGACAGCTTATTTCGACCGGTCTTTTTGAATTAGTGAAAGATCAACCGCAGGATATAATTATAGCTTATACATTCGGAGAAGGATATAACAACGTTCCCGCTTTTGCTGTCACTCGTGAGAGAGTAAGAGAAGTCTTTAGAGAATACAGTGCAAATTTTCCTAATTCATTTGTTCTTTCAGACTTACCGAATGATCCGGAAAGATTATCTTACAATTTTACCCTAGAACAAAACTTCCCGAATCCGTTTAATCCGACTACGACCATCCGATACTCAATTAAAGGTACAAACTACTTAGTTAATCCCGAAAATAATGAGTTACTTAACACAGAAATGATTGTTTACGACGTTATGGGAAGAGAGATAACAACTTTAGTAAACGAATCAAAAGCTCCCGGCACTTACGAAATTACATTTGATGCATCGCAGCTTGCGAGCGGTGTTTATTTCTATAGATTGACAAGCGGTAATTTTATTCAAATTTAAAAAATGATTCTTCTGCGCTAAGTAGTGGACACATAATATGCGTCCCCTACATTTTAAAATTCTAAACTGATACCAATGGATGGAAGTATACCAATTGACGATTCATCATCAACTTTCATCTTTTTATAATCCCATCTAATATTCTGTACGTTGCTGCGGTTATAGATATTTTGAATATCCAAGTATGTTATTAAACTTAACCCGCCAAGATCCCATCTTTTATCAACTCGTAAATCCAATGTATGAAGCGGTGGAAGATTATCCGTTAAGTAATTTGATAAACTTTGTGTACCGTTTGAATTGTAAGGAGTAATTGGTCTGCCAGAAGCATATCTGAACTTAAACGAAACTTCCCATTGATGATCGAAAATATATCCGCCGCTCAAATTAAAAATCCATTCTTGTTCAAAAGCGCTTGGACGTTTTATACCATCAAGTCCTGTAAATTCTGTTTGAGCATAAGTTGCACTAATCAAACCATAAATTCCCTGACCGGTTGAACGCTTTTGTAGAGATAATTCAATTCCTTTTGCGTTACCGAATCCTTCACTTACAAGAGGTTCAAATCCGAACGATTCGAAATTTTCCTCAGCCCCGCCGTAACCCGCACCGGTATTGGCTAAAACAAGGTATGGTCTCAACGTACTTGCCGGATAATTTTTATAATCTTTATAAAATCCTTCCAGCTTTAATTGCAGATTTTCTGTTAATCGTTGACTCACTCCTAATATATATTGATAAACCTTTATGGCTTCTAAATTATTATTCCCTGCTGCAAGCCAAATGTAAGATGGAAATTGATGGTAAACACCTGTACTGAAATTTAATCGTGTTAGGTTATTGAAGTTATAGGAAGCAGAGAATCTTGGACTTAAATAAAACGATTTATCAATTGCATCAAAGTAATCAACCCTTCCGCCTAAATTAAATCGCAGCTTGTTAAAGAAAAGATTACTGTATTGTAGATACGCACCGTACTTTGAAAAATTTTTATCGGCGGTTAAATTATTCTGTAAAAGAGTATCGCCGAAAGTTGTAATAAAATTATTCGGGAATAAAACATCCGTTTGAAAATCAATAAACTTTACCGAAGCACCGACATTAATTTCAGCATTCGAGGAAAGTTTATAGATTAAACTCCCCTTTAGTTCATTTTCGGCTTCGATGGAATTATTAATGAAGATTGGATTAAGCAATGTATCGTTCTGGAACGAATCGAATTTAATAAAACTTCTTCCAGCACTCAGTGTTAAAATACCATTCTTAAAAAGATGGTCATAAGATATTCCGGTTACATACTGGTTTTGATCGCTCCCCAAAATTCTTGCATTATCAAAAATATCATCCTCATCTTTGTTGTTAAACTTAACTCTATCAAGTGCACCGACAAACAAAAACGAAATTCTGTTTGAGTTATCGATATTGTAATTATACTTTCCGAGCAGGTCATAATATTCCGGTACAAAATTGAAACCGGCAGCGTTGAAAATAAAATCGAGATAACTTCTTCTTATAGAAAAAATAAAATTACTTTTTTCTTGAACGGGTCCTTCCAAGTTTAATCCGAATTGTGAAGCTGAAATTGTAGCTTTGCCTCCAAACCGGTCAGTCCTTCCTTCGCGTAAATTAATCTTTAATACTGAAGAAAGTTTATCGCCATAAATAGCCGAAAACCCTCCGGTAGAAAATGAAGTCTCTTCAACAAAATCAAGATTAATAAAACTCAACGGTCCGCCGGTTGCTCCTTGATTTCCGAAATGATTTATCGTCGGGAAAATAAATCCATCGACCAAATACAAATTTTCCGAGGGGGCACCACCTCTAACAACCAAATCATTTCTTCCGGCTGACTGCTGACCAACACCCGGTAAAACCGAAAGAGCACGAACTACATCTTCAAACCCGCCGGGTGCTCTTCTAATTTCTTCATAGGAAAATTTCTTAAGACTAATTACTTCGGTCGGTTCCGAATCAAAAAATCCCGATGTAACTGTTACTCCTTCCAGCTCGAGAACTGTTTCGGCTAATTCGATTGTAAGTTGGGTTGGGCGTGCAGAATTCACAACCACATCCGATCGGATCAATGTTGTATAACCAATAGCAGAAATTCTTACCTGATAATTACCAATGGGGACATTACTAATTTCAAATTTACCTTCGATATCGGTTGCGCCGCCGATTTGAGTTCCCTCTAAAATTACATTAACACCGGGTATTGGCTGCCGTGAAATATTTTCAACTACTCTTCCAGTAACTTTACCTGTAGATTGAGCACTCAAACCAATTGAAAAGAAGATTAATCCCAAAATTATTTTTTTCATCAAGTTTCCTTTTTCATCTAAAACAAATCCTCTATGAATAAAGTTTCATATTCAAAGATATGCAGATTGTTCTATTATTCTACTTATTATTATATTTAGTGGTCATATCAATTCATTACGGTTTACATGGGCATCGATTTAGAAAAATTAAAAGCATTAGCAAAAGACGATGAAGCTTTTGAAGAATTAGTCGATCTATTTAATCGTCGTGATAATAATTCAATTTCATTTCTCGGTGAGTTTAAAGATTTTTTTGTTGCGCAAAGAAGCAGGACGGCTGCCAAAAGATTACAAATTTCTAGTTCGGTTAAAGACATATTAGGTTATACTGCCGAGGAAATTGAAAAATTACCCGGCGGATTATTTTCACTTGTCTATGAAGAAGACAATGCCGCCGTAAAAAGAAATATAACCGAGTTTGAAACCAACCCCAAAAGTTATTCGATGCAGCATCTATACCGTTTGGTTGATAAAGAAGGTAATCCGCACTGGGTAAAGGAATCAATTAATGTTGAAAGAGATGAACACGGAAGAGTTATGAGAGAACTTTCCTTAATATGTGATGTTCATGCAATTAAAGAAAATGAAGAAAAGTTTAAATCGGAAACTCATCATTTACGTGAGATTAACAAATCAAAAGATCGTTTTATATCGATCGTATCACATGATTTAAGAGCCCCTTTTACAAGTTTACTTGGGTTTTCTGAAATTCTCCTTAGTGAAAACGAATTGCCGGAAAAGGAAAAGCAAGAATACTTGACGTATATATATGATGCTTCTCAAAACCAACTTCAGCTTATTAATTATCTCTTAGAATGGTCACGATTGCAGACCGGACGAATTCAAATTGAACTCAAGCGGATAAACCTTCGTGTTATTGTTTCTACTTGTGTTGCATCTCTTATTGGTAACGCAATCAGAAAAGATATAGATATAATACAAGATATCGATAATAACATCTTTATTCAGGCTGACGAAAAGTTACTCTCGCAGGCAATTACCAACCTGATTAGCAATGCAATCAAATTTACTCCTCGCAATAAATCGGTTACAATTACTTCGGCTAATTTTAAAATCGGTATGATTGAACTGATTATTAAAGATGAAGGCAGAGGTATTGCTGAAAAAGACCAGGAAAAAGTATTTAAAATAGATGAAAAATTTACGTTAGAAGGAACTGAGGGGGAGAAAGGAAGCGGGCTAGGTTTAACCCTTGTCAAAGAAATTGTCGATAAACACAAGGGAGATATTTGGTTCTACTCCAAAGTTGATGAAGGGACGGAATTTCACATAACTTTACCTGAAGCGAAAAATATTATTCTTCTTGTAGAAGATGACGAATCGATAATGGAGCTTTACACCAAATCAATACAAAAGGCACTCCCGAATTATGAAGTTATTAAATCGGCAAACGGGTATGAGGCAATGAGTATTATTATGAACTCGCTTCCAACAATTGTAATTACAGATCATGACATGCCTCTTATGAACGGTTATCAACTTGTCGAAGCAATTCGCAAAAGAGATAAAAACTTCGCAATTCCTATTGTTGTAATTTCCGCTAAATTGGATAAAGACCTTCAAACCAAATATGAGAATATGGGTGTGGCTAAAATTTTATTCAAACCGATAAAAGCTGAAGATTTCGTAAATTCATTAAAAGAGTTGATTGTGTAAATGTATCAACCGGAAGCTGAAACATATAACTCTAATCCCAATGTATCGTCTGAAAAATTTTGGTTTGCTCTGTACACAAAACCGCGCCACGAATTTCAAGCCGGAATTTATCTTGACAGTATAGATATAGAATATTACCTGCCTACTGTAACAACTGTAAAAAAATGGAGTGATAGAAAAAAGAAAGTTACCGAACCGTTGATCAGGGGATATATTTTAGTTTATTGTAACGAAAAAGAACGATACGATGCGCTTCAGCATGAATCAATATTAAACACGGTATGTTTTGAAGGTAAACCTGCGCGCATCCCCGAATGGCAAATTGAAAATCTAAAAAAATTACTTGCCGAAAATCGAGAAGTTTTTTTAGGCGATCTTATACCGGTTGGAACAAAAGTTAAAATTGTTGATGGTCCTTTTGCAGGTGTTATAGGGCAGGTTTGCCAAAGCGACAGTGGCGGTAAGCTGCTAGGTGTGAATATTGATCTACTACGCCGTTCCGTTTTAGTTAGACTGCCGAAGGAAAGTGTTGTAAAAGAAATTAAAAAGGTTGACGATGAATCAAAAACAGTTGACTGATATAAAGATCGGTGAACAGATCGATCATTTCCTAATTCTTACAAAGATTGAGGAGCGTACCACAAAATCGGGCAGCCCCTTTTTGAATTTGGAATTAAGAGATAAATCAACTTCAATCACAGCTAAAGTTTGGGATGGTTTTGCCGATTTTGTAAAAAATGCAGAATCGGGAAAGATTGCAAAGATTAAAGGACTGATGGAAGAATTTAACAACCAACCGCAAATAAAAGTTAATTCAATTCGATTAGCTAATGAAAAAGATAAAGTAAATCCGAGTGATTTTTTACCGAAATCATCACGCAGCATTGTAGAAATGACAAATGAACTTGAAAAAAGAATTGATTCAATAAAAAATGAACATCTCAAATTACTTATTAAGAAAATTTTATCCGGCGAAAAGTTTGAAAAATACAAACACGTACCCGCCGGCAAAGCATGGCATCATGCTTATGTACACGGATTAATAGAACATACTTTAGAAATTATTAGAATATGTGACTTGATGTGCGATATTCATTCCGAACTAAATAGAGATTTGCTAATTACGGGAGCCATATTACACGACTTCGGCAAAACAGAAGAACTTAATTATGAAACAAATTTTGATTACACTGATAAAGGAAAACTCTTAGGTCATATTGTTATCGCTGCAATTGAAATTGAAAACGGTGCCAAATCAATTAAAAATTTTCCGGACGAGCTAAAAGATCATTTAATTCACTTAGTTTTAAGCCACCAAGGTAAACTTGAACAGGCTTCTCCCGTTGTTCCCAAAACATTGGAAGCAATCACACTTTATCATGCAGATGAATTGAGCGCAAAAGTAAATGCATATAAGTATGCAATAAAATTAGACGAAAACAAAGAAGGCAACTGGACAAGATTCCAACAGCTTGCCGGTACTGCAATTTTTATTCCCGAGAAAGACGATTCGGATATTGCACAAGAAACATTATTTGATAACTAAATCAAGGACGGCATCATGAAAAGAAAATCACTTCTTTCGTTTATGCTTATTTTAATACTCTCAACTGTCGCATTTTCACAAACAATTGAACAGTACCTAGCAAAAGGAGATTCCATCTACAGAAGTTTTGATAATGAAGGTGCACTGAAAGTCTTTTTGGAAGCAGATAAAAAATATCCGGGTAATTGGGAAATTCAATGGCGATTGAGCAGAACTTATACTGATATTGCCGAACACTTGCCTTCTTCAACAAGTGAACAGGAAAAAAAGCAGCTTGCAATGTATGAAACAGCAGTTGAGCATGCAGATAAATCAATTGAACTTGCCCCTAACGAATCGGTTACTTATTTAAGAAGAGCTATCGCTAACGGAAGAATAGCATTATTCAAAGGAGTATTCTCTGTCGGTAAAGTTGTAGATCAAGTAAAAGCAGATTGTGAGAAAGCAATTGAACTTGGTACAGGTGGTAATGAAGTCCAAGGAGTAGCACATTATGTTTTGGCAAGAACACATGATAAAATATCTGATAAGTGGTCGGTTGCACGTGCTGCTCTCGGTCTTGGCTGGGCTGATTATGATATCGGTATTGAACATTATAAAAAAGCAATTGAACTTTATCCCGAATTTATGATGATACATGTTGAATATGCAAAAGCATTAATGGAAGAAGACGAATGGGTTCAAGCAAAACAAGCATTGGAAACTGCAGTCAAATGTCCGATCATTGATGAAGATGATCCGCAACTTTTAATTGAAGCCGAAGAACTTTTAGCAGAAGTGAATAAAAAAATAAAAAAATAATATTTGTTTAAAAGAATGAGTGATACAAAATTTCCTAAAGAGTTATTAGACAAATTAGTCGCCGCTGAAAATATTGTTTTCTTCACCGGTGCCGGCATCTCTGCCGAAAGCGGTGTGCCTACTTTCCGCGGTAAAGATGGTATCTGGAATAAACTTAAACCGGAGGAACTTGCAAACTTTAATGCATTCCTCCGGAATACCGATATGGTTTGGGAGTGGTATCAATATAGAAGAAAAATTGTAAGAGAAGCACAACCAAATCCCGGACATCTTGCCATAGCTGAATTTCAAAATTACTTTCCGAACGTTACTGTTGTTACTCAAAATGTAGATAACCTCCATAAACGTGCCGGCAGTAAAAAGATCTATGAACTTCATGGCAACATTGAAAGAAATTACTGCATCAACTGCAAAAAATGGTATAACGATGTGCCTATTGATGAAAATAATAAAGGTGCAATTAAATGTGACTGCGGCGGACTAATTCGTCCCGATGTTGTTTGGTTCGGCGAATATTTACCACAAGATGAGTTTAAGCAATCAGAATGGGAAGCCGGAAGAAGTGATATTTGTTTTGTGGTTGGAACATCTGCTGTTGTATATCCTGCGGCATACATTCCTTTCACAGCACTGCAAGCCGGCTCTTATTTAGTTGAAGTAAATATTGAACCTACCGATTTCAGTTCTCATGCACATCATTCTTATTTTGGAGAAGCAGGAAAAGTTTTACCTGAAATTTTAGATAAGGTGAAAGAAATAAGATAAAAATCTTAAACACAAAATCCTAATCTCGAAGCACTAAATTCTAAACAAATACTAAATTCCAAATTCGAAATCCAAATCTAAAAAGCACAAAACTGACTCTGCGGTTTTGAATTTATTATTTCTAGTTTCAATATTGTTTAGTTTTTAGAAATTAGAATTTAGGATTTACAGCTCAATCTCATCTTCAGCGTAAGTTTTTTCTGTTTCGTAAACTCTTACTTTTATTCTTTTTATTCGATTGGAATTAATTCGTTCTTTTATTTTCTCTAATAAATGTAATGTTATATTCTCTGCCGTCGTTTCAAAAGGAACTACAACTTTTTTGGAATTCAGCTTATCAAGAAAAT
>CAYLVF010000102.1:0-8261 GCA_964387045.1 uncultured Melioribacter sp.
TACACACGTCAATTGAAATGGAATAAATACGGAGCAGACGGTGATTTTGGAAATTGTACAACCGCAGCACTAAAAAAATATGCAGAAGATGAAGGTTATTTAGATTCGGGCGAAGCGCTTACTGACAAACTTGCCGAATCAATTTTGCAAAAATTCAAACCATACTTTGGATCAGAATTTTTAAGAACGACAACAAGGGTTGACGGCTTAACACAAACTCTATCAGGCAAAAATATTATTATCTCGGATGGTTCATTAAGCTGGACTTTCAGAAAATATCAAAAAGGATTATTTACCTACGGTAAGAACAGACCCAAGGATTTTATCGAATCACATTTTTCATCACTTCCGAACTTTGGATTAACAAAATCCGCAATTAATGTTATGTTGTCTGTTTCTGAAAATGAAGGAAACTTGGATGCAGTAAACACATGGGATAATGCTCATCTTTCTTTCGGAATGTTTCAATGGACACTAGGAACTGCAACAAACGCCGGCGAACTACCTGCTCTTCTGAATAAAATAAAAACAAAAGCACCGACAATATTTCAAAAATATTTTTTTGATTACGGACTTGATATTTTTCAAGCTAATGAAACTACGGGATTTCTTAAGTGGGACGGTCAGCAGATTGTAACTACATCAAAAAAAGAATTAATGCGTGACCCAACTTGGGCGTTTAGATTTTGGAAAGCCGGTCAAGATGAATTGGTTATGGCGATTGAAGTTGAACATGCTTATTCAAGAATAAAATCTTTTTATAAATCCAATAGTTACAAAATCGATAATTATTTTATCTCTGATTTAGTTACTTCGGAATATGGGGTTACGTTATTGTTGGATAATCATGTGAATCGCCCGGGTTATTTAGTAGATACATTAACGAAAGCATTGAAAAATACCGGGTTAACTAATCCAAATACTTGGAACACAGAGGATGAAAAAACATTTTTGGATGAATACCTTAATGTAAGAAAAACTTTCGGGCGGTATCCCATGACGGATTCGGACGGAAGAGCATTTGTAACAAAAAAATATTTAACAAGCGGAATTATTTCCGATTCGCGGGGAAGTTTTAAAATTTAAGTGCATCCAATGAATCTGCAATAATCCAATAGACTAAACTTCTTCCTCCCTCAGGAAGATAAATATAAGTGAATGGATCACGCGTATCCGGTGCCTTATCTTGATAGTAATGTTCATCGCTCGTAATTAATCTTGTAAAAAACAAAAAGTTGTTGTCGTAACTCAAATATGGAGAATACTCATATTCATTTGTGTTTATGTCTGCCCCTAGATTAATTGGTTCTTTCCAGTTACCGTCCTCAGCTTTTACGGAAATATAAATATCGCCGCTGCCTTGACCATCAGGTCTATCTGATGCAAATAAAATTTTGTTTTCATTTTTAAAAATGTACGGATCAAAATCGCGGTAACGTGAATTAATAGGCGCTTCAAGTTTTCTTGGTTCGGAATATTTTCCGTTTGTTATGTCCGCATAATAAATATTCCAATATCCATCCGATTCATCACGCGCAGATGCAAAATAAATCGTTCCGTTTTCAGAAACAGATGGAGAGTATTCATCTTCTATTGAATTAATCTCATAAATAAAAATAGGCTCGCCCCAAATGCTGTCTGCTCTTTCAACGTACCAAATATTATAATCGTAATAATACTCATTCATATTGGGAGCACGTCTATCAGACACAAAATAAAGCCGGTTATTGTCATAACTTATAAACGGATCGGAATCGCTGAACTCGCCGGAAAAAGATGCCGGAATTGGTAAAGTCCAAAAATCATTTTTAAGATACGAAACAAATATTGTTGATGAGTCGGTATCTAATGTTGTACGTGTAAAATAAAATTCCTTTCCATCGCGAGAAAAAGCAACATTCTGAATCGAATGTTGATCGTCAACCAAATCATCGAGAAAAATATCTGCTTTTGTAAATGGAAATGGTTCTCCCAAATATTCATCGCTCAGCAAAGTTAAATCGAGTAATTCTTTTTTTTCTTCGGAGGAGCATGCAGAGAAAAATATTAACAAAATAAAAAAGTTTACTACTATTATTGTTTTAGATTTTGAATCACTTCCGTGCTTACCCAAAATATATCTCCGTTACCGTTGTATGGATTATTAAATTCTCTTATCATTTGTTCATAAGAAGTTCTTGTTTCATAATTCCTTGTAAGAACGCGATTACTTGAGAAGAAAAGAAATTTTCCATCCGGTGTTAGAGATGGAGAAAAATCGAGATAATGTGAGTTTACATTCTCTCCAAGATTCTTTGGACTGCTCCACTTTTGATCTTCCTTTTTAAAACAGATCCAAAGATCACCGCCGCCAAAACCATCTCCAAATCCGGTAGTTGTATAAATTAAATAGGAACCGTCCGGTGCAATAAAAGAATTAAATTCTTCATCAACCGAATTAACGGAATCACCCAAGTTTTCATATTCTAAAAAAGAACCATCAACGAATCGAGAAACAAAAATATCTTCTTTACCCAATGAATTATGATTATCGGATGTAAAATATAAATCGCCGCTTTCCGTTAAAGATGGATAAAATTCATTTGCTTCGGTATTTACTTCGGGACCAAGTACAATCGGCTCGCCCCATCCGCCGTCATCCATTCTTTCCGAATACCAAATATCATAATCTTTCGGCTCGCCTCCTTCGATCGGTCTGTTGGATGCAAAATATAATTTCTTTCCATCGTGAGTTATGAAAGGTTCAATATCATTATAAATTCCTGAGAATGAAACTACTTTTGGCAGAGTCCACCTTCCGTTGATTTGTCTAGTATAAACTAAAGTGCTCCTGTTATTTTGAAAAACGGAGTAATAAAACTCGGAACCATCAGGATAAAAAGCCGCATCTCGTTCATACATGCCGGTTGAAATAACTCCAGGCGCAAATACTTCTGCAGAAGTATTTGGAACTGTTTGTCCCATGTATTCACCGAATAAGTTAGTATATCTTTTCGGGTTATCCGGAATTTCTTTTGTACACGAAGTTAATAAAAGGAAAACCGCTATAGTGGTAAAAATAATTTTCAAAATATATCTCCTTACTTAAAATCCTTTCTTTGAATACGTTTTAATATTTATTTCACTTTTTGTAATCCAATTATCAGGATCAATTTTAGGAATTATCATATCAGGAAAAGTAATTCTTCCTTTGCCGTTTTTCATGTTTAGTTTTTTTAGATTATCCCCGACAAGAACTTCAACCGGCATTTCAAACGTTGATCCGTCAGGCGTGATCCATTCCAAATTAAGTTCATTTTCATAATCTTTTTCTATTAGTACAGCATTAAGTTTGGGAAGTTTTGCGTTCTTTAGGTAAACATCAAACAACCAACTCAATTTTATACCGGAGATTTCCTCCGCTTGTTTAATTAAGTCTTCGGTAGTTACAAAACGACATTGCGAACCGTCGGTTGTTCTCTCGATTTCTTCATTAGGGTAAGCCCATCTTCGCAAAATCTTAAAGAATGTTTCATCACCCAAATAATATCTCAATGTATGAACAAACCAGGCTCCTTTATTATAAATATCAGGATGATATGCTTCGCTTGCGGGAATGCTTCCTTCAAGTAGAACAGGTTTGATGTTCATAAATCTGTTTATTGTTTTCATATAATCATGCAGCCCGGCTTTGCCATGTAGCTCTTCGGCATAAAGAGCCTGCATATAAGTCCCGATTCCTTCATGAATCCAGAAGTCACGCCAATCTTTTGCAGTAATTAAATTACCCCACCATTCATGGGATAGCTCATGATGGTGAAGCCAATCAAAACCGAATTCATTATTTTTATACCCGTTGCCGTAAGCGATTATTGTTTGATGTTCCATTCCCAAATAAGGTGTTTCTACAATTCCGTATTTATCAACTCTGAATGGATATGGTCCGCAATATTCTTCATAAAATTTTAGATGATCTAAAAACTGCAGGGTGAATACTTTAGCCGTATCATAACTTTCAGGCAGCACATAAAACATTACCGGGAATTTCTCGCCGGTTATACTTGTGTAAGTATGCTCAATTAATTTAAATGGAGCTAACGTGATGTTTATGTTATAATTATTAATTGGAGTTGATACAAACCAATGAGTTGTTTTTGTCCCGTCATCGTTTGCTGATTCGCTGATAAGTTTTCCGTTTGAAGCACAGGTTAAATTATCCGGTGCTGTAATTTTTATTGAAACAGAATCCGGCTCATCTGACGGATGGTCTTTACATGGGAACCAAATATCGGCACCACCGCCTTGACAGGCTAAACCAATCCAATGCGAACCGTCTTTAGTTTTCTTCCATACAAATCCATCATCCCATGGCGGCATTTTTGCTTCGCGGGGATTCCCTTCATAAAATATTTTTGTTTCTATTACATCCCCGGGTTTCATTTCCCCAATAGTGGTTTTTATTAATCCGTTTTTGTGTTCGAAAGATTTAGCTTCATTGTTTATAAGTACTTTTTTTATGTTGTAGACAGTATCGAGATGAAGCACAAAACAATCAATAGATGAAATGACCTCGGCAATAATTAACGTAGAGCCGGAAATAAATTTATTATCAGGATCAACATTAATATCGAGTTCATAAAACTTAACATCATAAGCAGCTTGTTCGGGGAGGATTTGCCCGCCGGAATCTTGAGTGCCGAATTGAGCTAATATTACTGATGAAAAAAAATAAAATATGGCAAGAAAAATTTTCATGTAAACGGATAGATTATTTTTTCTAAAATACTAAATTCGAATTTCGAAATCCTAAACAAATTCTAAATCTTAAATACAAAATTCAAAACGGGAAAATATTGTTTAGAGATTTTGATATTAGGATTTACTTAGGATTTCGAAATTAGGATTTAGTGCTTTCCTTTAGATGCACTTAAAATGTTCGAACGGCTGTTGACATGAATTACAATAATGAAGTGATTTACATGCAGTAGATCCGAATTGTGAGGTGAGTTTTGTTTCTCTTGAATCACAGTACGGGCATTCAATTGGTTTTGCAATTATATCCCGGTAAAATTCGTCTTCGGCTTTTCCTTCAGGCGGAGCAATTCCATATTCTTTTAACTTTCCTTTTGCTTCTTCGGTTAACCAATCGGTTGACCATGCCGGACTATATATTTTTTTTACCGAGGCATTCTCAAAACCTTTTGATTTTAGTTCAGCAACAATATCATCCTCGATTGCTTTCATGGCGGGGCAGCCCGAGTATGTTGGTGTTATTTTAATAACCAACTCGTCATCAATAAATTCAACATCACGAACAATTCCCATTTCAACAATATTTATTGCAGGAATTTCCGGATCGGGAATTTCTTTCAATAGTCCAATTATTTTTTCGTTCATAATTGTTCTCATTTAGTAAACTACCATTTTGCGCCCGGGTGTGAACGTGCTACAATCTGCATTTCCGCTAATATATGTCCAAGGTATTCTGTATGATCACCATTTCGTCCGCTTCGTAAATTTGTGTTGGGTTCATCGGGAATTTTAAGAGTTGCTTCAATTAGTGTAGATTCAACGACTTCTTTCCATTTCGGTTCAATTGATTTAGCGGAAGGAACAATTTCTTCTTGAATTAATTTTTTATCGACATCATTTTCAAAAAAGAGTTCTCCTGTAAACATCCACAAATCATCAATTGCATTTTGAATTCTGCGATGACTTTCCTCGGTTCCGTCGCCCAATCGCAAAACCCATTGCCTGCTATGTCTAAGATGATATTTAACTTCTTTGAGTGCTTTGGCGGCAATTCCCGACAAATCTTCAATCTTACTTTTTGAGAGTTCATCATAAAAATGAACAGCGAATGCATCAATAAAAAATTGTCGTGTAATTGTATAAGCGAAATCAATATTCGGTTGTTCAACCAGTTGAAGATTCTTAAAATCGGTTTCATCTCTGAAGTAAGCTAAGTCATCTTCGGTTCTATTGTTGTTTTCAACTGCTGCCGCAAGTGTTAAAAAAGCATTGGCTTGACCGATACAATCCAAAGCAATATTTGCTAATGCAATATCTTCTTCAAGTATCGGTGCGTGTCCGCACCATTCGGAAAGCCGATGACCAAGAATTAATCGATCATCACCGAGTCGAAGTAAATATTCAAACAAATCTTTTTTTATTTCATTTATGATATCGTTCATTACATTCCCCGAACACCTTTCGGAACAGAATAAAATTGCGGATGACGATAAGCTTTATCGTTGCCGGGATCAAAAAAGGGTCCATTATCAGATGGACTTGATGCGACTATTGCATCGGCGGAAACTACCCAAAGACTAACAGCTTCACCTCTGCGGGAATAAACATCGCGTGCATTTTGTAATGCCGTTTCGGCATCGGGGGCATGTACACTTCCGGCATGTTCATGCGGTGCGCCGGTTTTAGATTGTGTAAATACTTCCCAGAGTTTTCCTTGATCGCTCATTGTTAAATCCTTGTAATTTTCTATTTACTATTGATTATTGATAAATAGACAATAGTAAATAGTCAATTGAAAATTAGCTTTTTCGTTTCTCAGCATAAGCTATTGCCGCTTTACGAACCCACGCTCCGTCTTCGTGTGCTTTTCTTCTCGTGCGGAGCCTTTCTTTGTTCATCGGTCCGTTTCCTTTTACAACTTGCCAAAATTCATCCCAATTAATTTTTCCGAATTCCCAGTGACCGGCATCTTCATTATACTTTAGATCCGGATCGGGAATTGTGAGGTCAACCGCGTTAGCTTGCGGAATTGTTAAATCAACAAATCGTTGACGAAGTTCGTCGTTACTTTTTAATTTAACTTTCCATTTCATCAGTTCGGCAGAGTTGGGGGAATCTTTATCAGGCGGACCGAACATCATTAATGTGGGCCACCACCAACGGTTTACCGAATCTTGAGCCATCTTCTTTTGTTCAGGGGTTCCGTTAGCCAGAGTTGCAATTATTTCATAGCCTTGTTTTTTATGAAAGTTTTCTTCCTTACAAATTCTTACCATCGCACGCGAATAAGGTCCATAAGAACTTTTTGCCAACATAGTTTGATTAACAATTGCCGCACCATCAACAAACCAGCCGATCACACCCATATCAGCCCAAGATAAAGTTGGATAGTTAAAAATACTTGAATACTTTGCTTGACCTGATAAAAGTTGTTCTAACAATTCCGATCTATCTACACCAAGTGTTTCTGTTGCACTGTAAATATAAAGTCCATGTCCTGCTTCGTCTTGAACTTTTGCGAGCAGCGACATTTTTCTTCTTAAACTCGGTGCGCGCGTAATCCAATTTCCTTCAGGAAGCATTCCAACAACTTCAGAATGCGCATGCTGACTCATCATTCTGATAAGTTGTTTTCTGTATCTCTCCGGCATCCAATCTTTTGGTTCAATTATTTCACCGGCTTGAATTCTATCTTCAAATTTTTTTTGTAGTTGTTCATCATTCATGGCAATCCCTTTTTCTCTTTACATGAATAATATATCACATCTTATTTTAGGATTCAATGCAGGAAAGAATTAATTCAACTTCAGTATAACCATATGCCGTTAAATATCCATTGTCCGATGCCGAAGGGCGGGTAGCATTTGAAAAAATTTCTTGAGAGAAAATAACAGAAGAAAAGAAAATCAAAAAATTAAAATCAAGTTTTTCAATTTATCATCCGGTTATTGAAGAAATAAATTTAATGATTTTGAATTACGTTATTAATCCTTTGTTAATGATAATCCAACCAAGATTTCTTATTTTTTAAGACAAATTTGTTTTATTTTTTAATTGAATACGGTAAAATATGGAAAACATAAAAAACTTCTTCTATCCGAAATCAATTTGTGTAGTCGGTGCATCGACTAAAGAAAAGAGTATTGGTTATGAATTGCTTCATACAATAAGCAATTATGGTTACAAAGGAATTATTTATCCTGTTAATCCGAAAGCGGAAAGCGTACTTGGTTACAAATGCTATAAATCAATAGAAGAAATAGATGGACAAATTGATTTGGGTATAGTTGTAGTTCCCAAACAATTTGCCGAAGATTCTGTTGATTCGTTATTGGCAAAAGATGTTAAATCTATAGTTTTAATTACTGCAGGATTCAAAGAAGTCGGCAAAGAAGGTGAAGAAGTTGAAAAGCGAATAACAAAGAAAGTAAAAGATGCAGGCGCAAGATTAGTCGGCCCTAATTGTATGGGAGTTATAAACACTCTCGAGTCCACAAAGCTTAATGCGACTTTTGTTGCAGAGAAACCGG
>CAYLVF010000103.1:0-5063 GCA_964387045.1 uncultured Melioribacter sp.
CTCACAAGGTTAGTATGATGCAGGTGGTTGATGCAATCAAACAAAGTAATATTGATGTTGGTGCTAATACCGTTGAGCTTAATCTTGCAGAATATTATGTGCGTGGATTAGGTTATGTAAAATCTTTAGAGGATATCGAGCAAGCCGTAGTTAAAGTGACCAACAATGTACCAATCAGAATAAGAGATATTGCAAAAGTTAATATTGGACCGGCACCAAGAGGTCATAGCGGATTTCTAGATAAGGGCGGAGCCGAAGCAGTTGGCGGTGTTGTTGTTGCTCGCTATGGTGATAATCCGCTTAAAGTAATTCAGAATGTTAAAGAGAAAATTAAAGAAATCTCTCCGGGGTTACCTTCCAAAAAACTTGATGACGGAAGAATATCAAAAGTTACTATCGTTCCCTTTTATGATCGAACCGAATTAATTTATGAAACACTTGGAACATTGAACGAAGCAATAAGCCTGCAGATTCTTATTACTATAATTGTAATAATTGTAATGGTGATGCACCTTCGTGCTTCTCTAATGATTTCTGCTCTTCTTCCAATTGCAGTGTTGATGGTGTTTATAATGATGAAATATTTTAATGTAGATGCAAACATCGTCGCACTTTCCGGTATTGCAATTGCTATCGGCACTATGGTTGATCTGGGCATAATACTTAGTGAAAATATTCTTCGTCATAAAGATGAAGCACCGCCGGGACAATCGACGCTTACAATTGTTTACAATGCATCGACAGAAGTTGCATCGGCAATATTAACCGCTGTATCGACTACAATTGTAAGTTTTCTTCCTGTGTTTACTTTACAAGCAGCAGAAGGAAAACTCTTCGGTCCGCTTGCATTCACAAAAACGTTTGCATTGGTAGCCGCATTAATTATAACATTATTTATGATGCCGGCATTTGCACATTGGTTGTTCTCTCTGAAAACTCGTAAAAATAAGCACCGTCTGTATCTAAACATTGGATTAATTCTATTCGGATTTGTTACACTATGGTGGTTTGCCTGGGGCGGTGTTGTTTTAATTTTATTGGGTATGAACAACTTGCTTCATTATTTATTTAAAGATGATTCGGTAAAGGGAAAATCGTTTTACAAAAAATATAACCTTGAACGCTATAGTTTGTACATTAATTTTGTTGTTGTTCATCACGATAAAATAACCGTTGCAATAATTGCAGGCGCTGTTGCGTGGTTACTTGCCGGTGAATGGATGCCTTTGGGTGTACAAAATTCTTTAATTATTAATTTCATTTTTATTTTAATAATTATTGCCTTTGTGCTTGGGCTGTTCAAAATCTTCATAAATTTCTATCCGAAAATACTAGCATGGTGCCTTGCACATAAGAAAATATTCTTAACAATTCCGATTGCAATAATATTATTTGGACTAAACATCTGGTTAGGATTCGATAAAATATTCGGTGTTATTCCAAAAAGTTTCGATGCAGTTGGATTAAATATCAGAACAACATCTGTCTGGAGTTCTTTATCACATTCTTTCCCCGGTATGGGAAAAGAATTTATGCCCTCACTTGATGAAGGTTCATTTTTATTGATGCCGACTTCAATGCCGCACTCCGGGGTTGAGGCTAATCAAAGATATGTTCAACAACTCGATATGCGAGTACAAGCAATACCAGAAGTAGAAACGGTAGTAGGTAAAGCCGGAAGAGTTGAAAGCGCACTTGATCCCGCACCTGTCTCAATGTTTGAAAATGTTATCCTATACAAAAACGAATATATAACTGATGAAAACGGTTATCCCATTCGTTTCAAAGTAGATGATAATGATGAATTTGTAAGAGATGAAAACGAAAATTTAATCAAAGATAAAAATGGCAGATATTTTCGTCAATGGCGTGATCATATCAAAACACCTGATGATATTTGGGACGAAATTGTAAAAGCAACAAGTGATATACCGGGCGTGACTTCAGCTCCCAAATTACAGCCTATTGAAACTCGACTTGTGATGTTACAAACCGGGATGCGCGCACCGATGGGAATTAAAGTCTACGGACCCAGTTTGAAAACCATTGAAGAATTTAGTCTGAAATTAGAATCACTTCTCAAAGAAGTTCCATCCGTTAAACCCGAAGCTGTTTTTGCTGATCGAAGTTTAGGTAAACCCTATCTTGAAATTGAACTTGATAGAGTTGAATTGTCACGTTACGGATTAAGTATCGGTGATGTTCAAATGTATATTGAAGTTGCGATCGGCGGTATTCCTTTAACACAAACGGTTGAAGGACGTGAACGTTTTAATATAAGAGCAAGATATGCTAGAGAATGGCGCGACGATCCGGAAATGATTAAGAGAATTTTAATTCCTACACCTACCGGTTCACAGATTCCGCTTGGTCAAATTGCTAGGATTGAATTCCGTCAAGGTCCGGCAATGATACGAGGTGAAGATACTTTTCTTGTCGGTTATGTTTTGCTGGATAAAAAACCCGGCTATGCAGAAGTGACAGTTGTAGAAGAATCACAAAAATATCTCGAATCAAAAATAGCATCGGGTGAGTTAGAAGTGCCCGCCGGAGTTAGTTATAAATTTTCCGGCAGTTATGAAAATCAAATTCGGGCGGAAAAACGACTTAGTATAATTGTACCGCTTGTATTAGCAGTTATCTTTTTAATTCTATATTTCCAATTCCGTTCAGGTACTACATCCTTAATGATATTCACTGCGATTGCACTCGCATTTGCAGGTGGTTTTGTTATGCTCTGGTTATACGGACAAAATAGTTTTATGGATTTTTCTCTCTTTGGCACTAATATGAGAGAGTTATTCCAGATGCGAACATACAACTTGAGTGTTGCTGTGTGGGTAGGCTTTATAGCCTTGTTTGGAATTGCTACCGATGACGGGGTTGTAATTGCAACGTATTTAAAACAGAGTTTTCAAAAACATAAACCTGAAAGTTTAGATGAAATTCATACCGCAGTTTTAGAAGCAGGAATAAAAAGAGTTCGTCCTTGTTTGATGACTACAGCAACAACATTGTTAGCACTGTTACCGGTTTTAACGTCGAGCGGAAGAGGGTCAGATATTATGATACCCATGGCAATACCCGCTTTCGGCGGAATGACGATTGCGTTGATTACTTTGTTTGTTGTGCCTGTACTCTATTCCGCTCGTGAAGAATATTTATTAAGGAAGAATCCGAAATGAAAAAATATTTGAAATACCTAATTTCTCTTTTTAATTATAAACCGACTCAGTGGCTCTTCGTGCTCCTCTGTAGTTCTCTGTGTCCAAAAAAAGAAACCAGTACACAGAGTTTTACAAACTTAACAAAGCAATCTTTATTTATATTTTTTATTGGTGGGATAACCATCTTCTCACAAACATTAGATGATTACCTGAAGATCGCTGCAGAAAATAATCCCGGATTAAAATCAAAATTTTATTCATACCAAGCTTCATTAGAAAAAATCAATCAAGTTGGTAGCCTGCCCGATCCTCAACTTACTTTCGGTTACTTCATTGAACCAATGGAAAGATATATGGGCAACCAAGTTGCCGATATTTCAATTATGCAAATGTTTCCATGGTTTGGAACTTTAAGTGCTGCAGAAGATGAAGCCGCAGCAATGGCAAAAGCAAAGTATGAAGAATTTAATGAAGCAAAAACAATGCTCTTTTACGAAGTGAAAGCAACATACTATTCATATTATCTTCTTCAGAAAGAAATTTCCATCACTGAAGAAAATATAGGAATCCTAAAAACACTTGAAGAAATTGCAATCAGCCGGCTTAAAAGCGGAGAGACCGGAGGAACATCAGGCTCACAAAACGGAAAAATGCGGCAAGATAAAACAACCGGACCATCAGGAACTTCAGGTATGAGTGGAATGAATACGCAAGAACAAACAACTCCATCTTCAACTCAACGAATAGAGGATATGAGCAGTATGAACCAAATGAGTAGAGGCAGCGGAATGGTTGATGTTCTCCGTGTTCAGATTGAAATAAATGAATTGAAAAATAAATTGGCTCTGCTTAATGATTCCAAACAGCCATTGATAACTCAATTTAATAGATTATTAAATAGACAATTGTATGAACCGGTAAATATTCCGGATACTGTTTCTCACTCTCCACTTCCCGCTTCAATTGCAGAAATGCCGGATAGTATTCGATTGAACAATCCGATGATTCTCATGCTGCAAAGAGAAGAAGAAGCTTACATTGCTCAACGTGAGATGAATAAGAAGATGGGATTTCCTATGATCGGTCTTGGTTTGCAGTATTCCATTTTCCAGCAAAGACCCGGTAGTATGATGGAAGCACAAAATATGATTATGCCTATGATATCAATCAGTCTGCCAATATGGAGAGGCAAATACGATGGAGCAATTAAAGAAGCTGAACTTTTACATCATTCAACCGGATTAAGAAAAGAAGAAACAAGTAATCAATTAATGGTCAGCTATGAAGAAGCACTTAAGGATTTTAAAGATGCTGAAAGAAGGAACGATTTATATCAGCAGCAAACCCGGCTTGCTCAACAGGTGCTGGATATTCTACTTGTTCAATATACAACTGCAGGAAGTGACTTTGAAGAAGTGCTAAGAATGCAGCAGCAATTACTCGATTATCGTTTGCGTGGTCTGGATGCAGTTGTTGATCAGAATATAGCTGCAGCTATGCTGGGAAGGTTGATGGGAAGATGAAGTTCCGGAGTATTGGAATGATGGAATGTTGGAGTAATGGAAAGGTTATATGTTTTCTTGAACCCATGTGGTTCAAGAAAAGTATTAGAAACTAAAATAAATTGTTAATAGGAGGATGCTATGAACGAACATAATCATAAAAACAGTGGTCATGAACATCATCCTCATAATCATGAACCGGAAAAACACACACATCATAAGAAACATGGTGAACATGAAATGCATGAGCATCACAAAAAACATAATGGACGCGATCATGGCGTACATGATAAACACACCGGTCATTCGGTTGAAGGATTTCTGAAAAAATTTATAATCAGTACTATTGTAACAATACCGGTTTTAGCTTTATCACACATGATTCAGAGCTGGC
>CAYLVF010000103.1:5073-5725 GCA_964387045.1 uncultured Melioribacter sp.
GCTCGGTTTTGAAATTACATTTACAGGTGACAAATACGTTCTCGGTGCGTTGGCTACATTTATATTTCTTTACGGCGGTTTCCCGTTTTTGAAAGGATTATGGGATGAAGTCCGCTCTAACAATATTGGGATGATGACGCTTATCGGAGTCGCTATAACTGCAGCCTGGGCATACAGCTTTGCAGTAACACTCGGACTTACAGGAATGGATTTTTACTGGGAGATGGCAACACTGATTGATATTATGCTTCTTGGTCACTGGCTTGAAATGAAATCAATCAAAGGCGCGTCGCAGGCATTGGAGCTTCTGGTTAAAATGATGCCCTCGAATGCTCACCTTGTATTGAATGGTGAGATGAAAGACGTTCCGGTTGAAGATTTAAAAGAAAATGACATTGTAGCTGTTAAACCGGGAGAAAAAATTCCTGTTGACGGAGTTGTTATTGACGGTGAAACTCATCTCGATGAAAGCATGTTAACCGGCGAAAGCAAACCGGTTAAAAAGAAAAAAGATGATCGCGTTATCGGCGGTTCCGTTAACGGCAACGGTTCTTTAAAAATAAAAGTTTTGCATACAGGTAAAGACAGCTATCTCAATAAAGTAATAAAACTTGTTGAAGATGCTCAGAAAGTAAAATCGAAAACACAAAAT
>CAYLVF010000103.1:5735-8259 GCA_964387045.1 uncultured Melioribacter sp.
CGACCGTGCTGCAAAAGTTTTAACATTTGTAGCTCTTGGCGGTGGTGTTATCACTTTGAATGTGTGGCTTGCCCTGGGATTTGAATTTGTTTATGCGCTTGAAAGAATGGTAACTGTTATGGTTATCTCATGTCCGCATGCACTAGGGCTTGCAGTGCCGTTGGTAGTTGCAATCTCAACAACAATGTCTGCAAAAAAAGGATTGCTTATCCGTAACCGCACTGCATTTGAAAACGCACGCCTGATTACAAGTATTGTTTTCGATAAAACAGGAACTTTAACAAAAGGTTCTCATGAATTATCCGAAATAAAGATTCTTGAAAATCAATATGAAGAAAAAGAACTTCTTCGTCTTGCATCAGGGATTGAACAACACTCGGAGCATTACATTGCAAAAGGATTGATGCAGAAAGCAAAAGAAAAAGGAATAAAAGTTCCGCAATCGGAGAAGTTTAATTACTTGCCTGGCAAAGGCATTGAAGGTATTGTTGAAGGAAAGGAAATAAAAGTTGTAGGTCCGAATTATCTGAAAGAAAAGAAAATTGAAGTACCCGATACTGTACAAAACGAAGCTTCTGCAACAATAGTCTATATGCTAATTGATTATAAGCTTGTTGGATATTTTTCTTTTGAAGACCAGATACGTGAGGAATCCTTTGATGCAATAAAAGCTCTTAAGAGCAAGGGAATTAAAAACTTATTACTTACGGGTGATAATGATAAAGTAGCAAAAAAAGTAAGCGATGAATTGAAGATGGATGGATTCATTGCAAACGTTTTGCCGCATGAAAAATTAGAAAAAGTTAAAGAGCTTCAAAACAAAGGTGAGTTTGTTGCAATGACAGGCGATGGTGTTAATGATGCCCCGGCACTCGCTCAGGCAAATGTTGGGATTGCTGTCGGTTCTGGAACCGATGTTGCTGCTGAAACAGCGGATATAATTCTTGTAAACTCTAATCCGAAAGATATTGCCGAGCTGATTTTATTCGGCAGGGCAACTTACAAAAAGATGATGCAAAACCTTATCTGGGCTACTGGCTACAACATTGTTGCTATTCCTTTGGCTGCAGGTGTGCTGTATAACTTTGGGATTGTGTTAAGTCCTGCTATCGGAGCAGTATTAATGAGCATGAGTACAATCATCGTTGCAATTAATGCGCAACTATTAAAGAAATCAATGAAATGAATTAATAAGCGGGAAAAATTTATGAAATCAATATTTAAAAACCGGATATTCCAATTTGCACTGGTACTGGCAACAGGTCTTTTAATCGGCTGGCTTCTGTTTGGAGGCAATAACTCTGAAACTCATCTGCATAAAGATGAAGTTACTAAAGAAACAATCTGGACATGCTCGATGCATCCTCAAATCAGGCAAAATGAACCGGGTAAATGTCCCATCTGCGGAATGGATTTAATTCCATTAACATCAAGTAGTGATGCCGGTTCAGATGATCCGTTCATTCATACAATGTCTCCCCAAGCTGCTGCACTTGCGAATATTCAGACATCAAAAGTTAGTTATACCACACCTGAATATGAAGTTTATCTCACAGGTAAAATAGCAGCCAATGAAAAAAAGCTTGCTTCAATTACGGCAAACTATTCAGGCAGAATTGAAAATCTGTTTGTTGATTTTACTGGACAAACTGTAAATAAAGGACAGAAGATGGCAACAATTTATTCTCCCGAGTTGGTAACTGCACAAAGAGAATTAATTGAAGCCGCAAAGAATCAGCAGGTCAATCCTTCACTTTACAATGCAGTCAGGGAAAAGCTTCGCTTATGGAGAATTACTGAAAAACAGATTGACGCAATTGAATCCAGCGGTGAAGTATTAAATGAGCTCGATGTTTATACAGATATTTCAGGAATTGTAATTACCCGCAATGTTTCAAGAGGTGATTATGTTAACAAGGGCAGTGTTCTTTTTGAAATTGCTGACCTTAGTTCAATCTGGGTAATGCTTGATGCTTACGAACAGGACCTTGCTTGGGTAAACGTCGGCAGCAAAGTTAATTTCACTGTGGCATCTCTGCCCGGTAAAGAATATGCATCCACCGTAACTTTTGTTGATCCGATTATAAATCAGCAGACAAGAACTGCGTCAATTAGAGCAGAAGCAGGCAACCCCGGCTTACAATTAAAGCCCGAAATGATTGTCCAGGGAAAGATAATCACAAAATTATCCTCTCAAACAGAACTGAAAGGAAGATCATTAATGATTCCCAAGACTTCAGTATTGTGGACGGGCATCCGATCGGTTGTTTATGTAAAAGTACCCGGAACTGAATTCACTTCTTTTGAAATGAGGGATATCATCCTCGGTCCAAGAGCTGGAGATTATTATGTCATAGAAAAAGGATTGCAGGAAGGGGAAGAAATTGTAACAAACGGTGTCTTTGCAGTTGATGCTGCTGCTCAGCTTAGTGGTAACTACAGTATGATGAACAGACCAGTCAGTAAACGGATTTTTGTCCCCGAAAAATTTAAATCGCAATTGACTGATTTTACTAAACATTAC
>CAYLVF010000104.1:0-8176 GCA_964387045.1 uncultured Melioribacter sp.
GAAGCTATAAATCAAATCAGTTTGATAATATAACAGATGGTTTGGTTTACGGTGGAGCTGTCGGACTCGGTTTCGGTATGACTGAAAACTTCTTGTACTTTTTTGTTTACGGTGTAGATTTTGAGTCCTGGCTAAGTTTAGTAATTATACGCTCAATATTTTCAGCAGTTATGCACTGTATTGCAACTGCAACATTAGGAGCATTTTTGGCTATGTATAAATTTAATATAAGCCCGGTCAGATTTATCTTGCCGATCGCCGGTTACGCAATCGCAGTATTTATACATTTTATGTGGAACTTAAGCGTAAGTTTCGAATCAACATTTTTTTTAGGACTGATTTTTCTATTGATGATGATCGGTTTTTTCTTCGGAGTTTTCTTTCTATCATTGGCAAACGAAAGAAAAATTATTTTATCCGAACTTGGAAGTGAAAGAGAAATCAGTTTAATTGCTCCAAGCCATATTGAAATTCTTTCTTCGCTTAAGCGTAATAGAAAAGGTTGGATAAAAGAAGAATACAGAAAATTATATATTACACTTGCAATTAAGTATGCATTCAGGAAACACCAATTGAAAAATTCGACAGGTAATAAGAAGGAATTTATCGAAAAAGAAATTTATTCCTTGAAACTGAAGCTGAGTGAGACAGTAGTAAAAATTAAGAATGATTTTACCGGAGTAAATGAGTAATGGCGGTAGGAATTTACGGCGGCACATTTGACCCGATTCATTTCGGTCACTTGATTACTGCTCAAAGTATTTTGGAAAAAAGAAATCTTGAGAAGATTATGTTTATTCCCGCATATATCTCCCCGCTTAAAACGGATAAAAAATACGCTACCCCGGAACACCGGCTCAATATGATAAAATTAGCTATTGAAGAGAATAAAAATTTTTCAGTCCTCGATATTGAATTAAAAAGAAAAAATGTTTCATATACATTTGATACATTAACAGAATTAAAGAAATCATTTTCTGACTTACAACTTATTATTGGTTACGATAATCTTTTAGTCTTTCATAAATGGTATAAACCGGATGCTATTCTAGAACTATGTAAATTAGTTGTGCTGCATCGTGAAGTTGACAAAGAACCTGAGAGGAAAAATATCTATTACGATAAAGCTGAGATAATGAATACACCCACAATTGAATTATCTTCAACTGAAATAAGAGATCGGGTATCAAATAATTTACCGATTGATTACCTTGTTCCTCTTAAAGTAAAAGAATATATTTATTCAAACGGATTATACAAGTAAACCCCATATATATGTTCGATAATTCATTTCTTGAAAAATTGTACAACCGAGATAAACGAATTGTATCTCGTGCTATATCAATAGTAGAATCAGATCAAAACAATTCATCTTTACTCTTAAATAAAATTTTCGGTAAAACCGGCAATGCATACCGAATCGGTATTACAGGTCCTCCGGGTTCGGGAAAATCGACAATTACTAATCAGCTCACAAAACATTTTGTTAGAAAAGGAAAATCGGTAGGAATTATTGCTGTCGATCCTACTTCCCCATTTACCGGCGGTGCGCTTCTTGGTGATCGAGTGCGTATGAGTGAAATTGGAACCGATCCAAATGTGTTTATTAGAAGTATGGCAACTAGAGGAAGTCTTGGCGGACTTAGTAAAAAAGCAATTGACGGTGCAGACATACTCGATGCAGCCGGATATGATTATGTAATTTTTGAAACCGTTGGCGTCGGTCAATCCGAACTTGATATTGCACAAGCAGCAGATACAACAATTGTTGTTCTCGTTCCGGAATCCGGTGATGCGGTTCAAGCAATGAAAGCGGGTTTAATGGAGATAGCCGATTTGTTTGTACTTAATAAAAGTGACAGACCGGGAGCGGAATCTGCTGCAGCGGCGTTAAGAACTATTCTTTCTTTCAGAGACCATGACGCGGATTCTTGGATGATACCGATTCTCAAATCAATAGCTTCGGAGAATAAAGGAATTGATGAAATAGTTAAGGAAATCCAGAATCATAAAATTCATCTTGAACAAAAAGGTTTGTTAAAAAAACTTAGAGAGAGAAGATCCAAAATTAGAATTAAAGAAATTGTTGGATTAGTCTTACAAAGAGAACTCTGGACTGACGAAAGAATTCACAATCTTAACGAAGCTATTGAAGATGTTGTACTCGGTAATATTTCGCCCTATAATCTTGCAAATAAAATTATAGATAACTATAAAACACAATTCAATAATTAAGGGAAGACGATGGATATTACAAAGTATATACCCCTAAATGAAAATCAGCAGATGATCAAAGAGACTATTAGAGAATTTGCCGAAAGTAAAATTAGACCTCACGTAATGGAATGGGATGAAGATCAGATTTTTCCGATTGATTTAATGCATGAACTTGGTGAACTAGGTTTTCTTGGAATACTTGTACCCGAAGAACTTGGCGGTGCAGGTTTGGGTTATGTTGAATACACAATAGTTGTTGAAGAAATTGCACGCATTGATCCCTCAGTTGCTCTTTCCGTTGCTGCACATAACGGACTTTGTACAAATCACATTAATGTTTTTGGAAGTGATGAATTAAAGAAAAAATATATTCCCGATCTGGCAACGGGTAAAAAAATCGGTGCTTGGGGATTAACAGAACCGGCTTCGGGAAGTGATGCCGGAGGAATGCAGACAACAGCAGAGAAAGTCGGCGATCATTATATATTGAACGGAACAAAAACTTTTATCACACATGGTAAAAGCGGCGAGACATCAGTTATAATGGCAATAACAGATAAAGAAAAAGGTAAAAAAGGAATCTCTGCATTTGTTGTTGAAAAAGGAACCGAAGGTTTCAGCGTCGGGAAGAAAGAGAATAAACTTGGTATGCGTGCAAGTGAAACAGTTCAGTTAATATTTGATAACTGCAAAGTCCCCGCCTCAAATCTCATCGGAAAAGAAGGTGAAGGTTTCACACAAGCTATGAAAATTTTGGAAGGCGGAAGAATTTCAATTGCGGCTTTAAGCTGCGGACTTACGGTTGGTTGTCTCGAAGCCACCTTAAATTATTCAAAAGAAAGAAAGCAGTTCAATAAATCGTTATCCGAGTTTCAAGCTATTCAATTTAAGTTAGCTGATATGGCGACAGAACTTCATGCCGCAAGATTATTAACTTATGATTCAGCAAGAATTAAAGATTCCGGTGGAGATATATCGTTCCCCGCTTCAATGGCAAAATTATACTCGAGTGAAATTGCAACAAAAGCATCAAACGAAGCTGTACAAATTTTCGGCGGTTACGGTTTTGTAAAAGATTATCCCGTTGAAAAATTTTACCGTGATGTAAAACTGCTTACAATCGGTGAAGGAACTTCCGAAGTTCAAAGAATTGTAATTGCGCGGCATTTGTTGAGGGATTGATGCATGCGGAATATTGAGCCGGAATACTTGATAATTACACTTAAATGTACGTATATTATAACTAATTATGTTACGTACAACTTATGAGGACGAAATGAATTCAAAATTAACTCTAAAACTGAACGATCGCATTATTAAAAGAGCAAAAAAATATGCCGAAAGAAATAGGCAAAGTTTGTCTTCTCTCGTTGAGAACTATTTTAAAGTAATATCTGAGAATGAAGAATTGAACGATATTGAAATTTCTCCCAATGTGTTAGAACTTTCCGGGATAATCGATCTACCAGAAAATTTTGAACTTAAGAAAGAGTACAAAAAACACCTTGAGGAGAAATATTCTCAATGATTAAGGTGTTTGTGGATTCTGATATAATTTTAGATTTATTATCCAAAAGAGACCCACACTTTATTCATGCAGCAAAATTATTCACATTAATTGACCGGAATAAAATAAAGGCTTTTACATCCCCCATCGTTTTTGCTAATCTTCATTATCTATTAAAGAAAGAGACTTCAAACATTATTGCACTCAATAATCTGCGTAAGCTTAAAACAATGTTAGATATATTACCTGTGAACGAGCGTGTAATTGATCAGTCATTAAATTCAGAGTTCAAAGATTTTGAAGACGCGATTCAATATTTTACAGCCGTTAATAATGGTATTGAAATAATAATTACAAGAAATAAAGCTGATTATAAAAAGAGTAAAATTACGGTTGCATCAGCTCAAGAATTTTTGAAATCATGGCATGCAAAAGGGTAAGTGAAAAATAGAATTGTGAAGGTACTTCCGAAGTGCAGAGAACTGTAAT
Source organism: uncultured Melioribacter sp. (assembly GCA_964387045.1). GTDB lineage: Bacteria > Bacteroidota > Ignavibacteria > Ignavibacteriales > Melioribacteraceae > SURF-28. The sequence continues at coordinate 4,214 of CAYLVF010000104.1, forward strand.
TGCAAGACATTTGTTGAGGGGTTAGTATCAATGTCTATAAAAAAGCTGTTATCTAGAATTTGGAACGATCCTGTTGGATCAAAAGTTATTTCGGGAATAATTTTATCCATCCTTGGAGCCCTCGCTTATATATTTTTACCATTATTGAAGTGGTTGAAGTTCATTTACACTTCGTTTATAACAAATCCTTTTGTTTACTTATTTGTACTTTCATTATTGATCATTTTCATATTGTTAAAGAGAAATATGAAAGTTATTAAAATCAATAGTCCAAAAAAAATAATTGGGATGGGCTGGTTTGCGAATCTTTCGGATGATCAATTTTATCGTTATTTATTTCTACTTTGGTTTCCTTTGCACCATAGTTTACAATCAGAACAATTATACGAAAGAGAAAAGTTAGACCACATACCTGAAATTCATGAATTATTTAAAGCAAAGATTCTTCGTAAAAAGTATGACTCAATAGCCGCAATTACATATGTAATTGAAATTGATAAGGGAGTATATGATTATCTTGACGAGTTTTATCAAAGAGAGAAAAGTTCATTCGATGATCGAATGTGGGAATTAATTGAAGTTTGGAGAAAATCTTTATTTTATGACATTTGGAAAATTAGAAATTGGAATAGATAGAAATTATTATGACAAAAATCGGAACAGACTTAAACCAAAAAGAAGACTTCCTTAAAAAAGAAGACTTCTATAAAAACTTAGTTCGCAAACTTAATGCTGTTAGAGAGCAGACAGAACTTGGCGGCGGGAAGAAAGCAATTGAGAAACAGAAAGCAAAAGGCAAACTAACCGCTCGAGAACGAATTGCTAAATTGATTGATGAAAAATCTACATTCTATGAACTCAACACTTTTACCGCACATGAAATATATGAAGAATGGGGCGGCGCTCCGAGTGCGGGAACTGTTTATGGCGTCGGTGAAATTCATGGTAAGAAACATTTAATTGTTGCCAACGACGCAACCGTTAAAGCGGGTGCATGGTTCCCCTTGACTGCAAAGAAAAATTTACGCGCTCAGGAAATTGCAATGGAGAACCACCTCCCTATCATTTACCTAGTCGATAGTGCCGGAGTTTTTCTTCCTTTGCAAGAAGATATTTTCCCGGATAAAGAACACTTTGGAAGAATATTCAGGAACAATGCACAGATGAGTGCGATGGGTATTCCGCAGATTGCCGCAATTATGGGTCCATGTGTTGCCGGCGGTGCTTACTTACCTATTATGAGCGACGAAGCGTTAATCGTTGAAGGCGAAGGTTCGGTATTTCTTGCCGGTGCACATTTAGTAAAAGCCGCAATTGGTGAAGTAATCGACAATGAAAGTCTGGGCGGTGCGAATGTTCAAACAAACATTTCCGGTGTTACCGATTATGTAATGAAGAACGATGAAGAATGTCTGCAGATGATAAGAAACTTAGTTGATAAGAAAGGTCCGAAACCTCGCTTCGGTTTTAATAGAATAAAACCCGTTAAACCAAAGTTCGATCAAAAGGAAATTTATGGTATTCTTCCCGAAGATCAATTAAAGCAATACGATACTTATGAACTGATCGCACGTATTGTTGATAATTCCGAAATTGACGAATATAAAGCTGGATTTGGTCAATCTATAATAACAGCTTACGCAAGAATTGATGGCTGGTCTGTCGGTATTGTTGCAAATCAAAGAAGCATTGTAAAAAGTGCAAAAGGTGAAATGCAAATCGGTGGAGTGATTTATTCGGACAGTGCGGATAAAGCAACACGATTTATAATGAACTGCAATCAAAAAAATATACCGCTTGTTTTTTTGCAAGATGTAACGGGATTTATGGTAGGAAGTAAAGCTGAACACGGTGGAATAATTAAAGACGGTGCTAAGATGGTAAATGCCGTCGCCAATTCAACAGTTCCAAAAATTACAATTATTGTAGGCAACAGTTTTGGTGCCGGTAATTACGCAATGTGCGGAAAAGCTTACGATCCACGATTCATTTACGCATATCCGAATGCAAAAATTTCAGTAATGGGTTCTGCGCAAGCAGGCGGTGTGTTATTAGATATCAAGATGAAACAGCTTCAAAAAGAAGGTAAAGAATTTTCAGATGCGGATAAAAAGAAATTGGCAGATCAAATCAGAAAAGCATATGATGATTCCAGTTCTGCACTTTATGCAGCAGCAAGATTATGGGTTGATGAAGTAATTGATCCGGCAAAAACTCGTGAATACATTTCAATGAGTTTGGATGTTGCAGATCATAATCCGGTTATGCCGAAATTTAATGTAGGTGTAATTCAAACATAGATGCAGCCCGGTAAATTATATATAGTTGCAACTCCAATCGGGAATTTGAAAGATATAACTCTCCGTGCAATTGAGACACTCAAGGAAGTCGATTTTGTAATTTGCGAAGATACTCGTGTAACGGGATTTCTTTTAAAGGAATATGAAATCTCCAAAGAGTTATTTTCATTCAATGCACAATCCGAAGAGAGAAAAATTCCATCTGTGTTGGTTAGAATAAAAAATGGGCAAAACGCAGCTTTAGTTTCCGATGCCGGAACACCGACAATATCCGATCCCGGAATAAGATTAGTCAGCGCTGCAATAAAAGAAGAAATTGAAATTGTATCTATCCCCGGTGTAAATGCCGCAATTGCCGCATTAAGTATTGCCGGATTACCAACTGACTCATTTCTCTTCGAAGGATTTCTTCCTCAAAAAAAAGGAAGACAGAAAAAACTGAAAGAACTTGCGGAAGAAAACCGCACTATTGTTTCATACGAATCAACTTACAGAATCGAAAAACTCTTAAACGAGTTGAATGAATATATGCCTAATAGATTAGTAGTAGTATGCAGAGAATTAACTAAAAAATTCGAAGAAACATGGCGTGGAACACCCAAAGAATTACTAGAGGATTTACAAAACAAAGTTACTAAAGGTGAGTTTGTTGTTTTGATTTCACCTAAAGATTGGAAAGAGCCCACTTAATTTGATTTAACTTGTCTTTTATTTTAATAATTGCATACTTTAATACTTCCATGGCAAGAACAAAACACAGAAAATTAATAGAAGTTGATTCATTTGAAAATGTCTTTAGTTTTAATGATGGCGCTAAAGAAAAAGATTTAAGAGATCGGTTTAACAACGATAATCCCATTTCACTTGAAATCGGTTGTGGTGAGGGTGATTACACAATTTCATTGGCTCAACTATTCCCTAAAAGAAATTTTGTTGGCATAGATTTCAAAGGTGCACGAATTTATATCGGTGCTAAGAAAGCCTATTTAGAAAATATATCTAATGCTTGTTTTGTTTGGATAAAAGCAGATCACCTGGCGGATTTATTTAAGAAAGAAAAAGTAGACGAGATTTTCATAACTTTTCCCGAACCTCATGTAAAAAGAAGAGCAGAAAAAAAAAGATTGGTATCGCCTAGATTTTTAGAAATCTATAGGCAAATATTAATGCCCGGTGGACATGTTCACCTAAAAACTGATGATGAATTTCTATACAATTATGCTATGGAAGTATTAAATAAAATGAATGTGAAAATTTTATTTTCCACCTATGATCTATATTCTCAAAACGAATTGGATGAAATAAACTCTATAAAAACACGATATGAAAAATATTACTTGAATGAAGGAAGAAAAATAAAATATATCGAGTTCGTTTTGTAAATAGTTATTTTGTTTTTGACTCTCCCCTAACCGTTGCACCTAATACAAGTCCGGCACCGATTAACACTAAATTTTTTATAATGTATTGTCCCTCAAGCGTTAAACCAAACGGAAAATTTGTCCAAACAACTTCTGGTAAAACAAGGATTGGCAAAGCCGTTCCGGGCATCTGAAGAAAAAGTAAAAGAAGAGTCAATCTCATATACTTTCCCCAAATTAATCCGATACCTATTAATATTTCCCAAGCTGCCAAAACTGGTAAGAATAATTCCGGATCAATG
>CAYLVF010000105.1:0-2206 GCA_964387045.1 uncultured Melioribacter sp.
GTAAGATTAACAAAAGATTCCGCCGGCGGTTTTTACGAAATACATAAAGAAAGACCATTTTATAATGATTTATTAGAATATATGACAAGCGGACCTTGTGTGCCGATCGCATTGGAAAAAGAAAACGCTGTGGAAGATTTCAGAAAATTAATCGGTGCAACAGACCCGTCAAAAGCAGAAGATGGTACAATAAGAAAATTGTATGCAGATAATATTGAAAGAAACATTGTTCATGGTTCTGATTCCGACGAAAATGCAGCGAAAGAAATTTCTCATTTCTTCACAAGGAAAGAACTTTTAGAAATAAACGGTTTTTAGTATCGTAAATTCTAAACTTAAAAAATGACAAAAAAAATGTTAATCTATGCGGCTTTTATTTCAGCCGCATTTTTATTTGTTTACGCTCAAGAAAACAAGATCAGACTTGGTAATGAGATTCTTCTTGAAGAAAAAATTGAGTTAATAAAGAACAAAAGAATTGGTGTTGTCACAAACACTGCAGCAATCCTTTCCGATGGAACTCCGTTTATTGATTCACTGCTTGATACTAAAGGTATTAATATTACTTCAATATTTTCATTAGAACATGGTTTTGAACTTCGCAACGCTGCCGGAGTTTTTGTCCATAATTCCGAAATTGAGCAAATTAAAATTCATTCACTCTACGGTACAACTAAGAAACCAACCCGCACCATGCTTAACGATGTCGATATAATCTTATTTGATATTCAAGATATTGGCGCAAGATTTTTTACTTATATATCATCATTGAAATATATTTTAGAATCAGCCGGACAGCATGGAGTGAAAGTAATTATATTGGATAGACCGAATCCGCTCGGCGGTATATATGTTGACGGACCGTTATTGGAAGATGAATTCAAATCTTTTATCGGGATAGATAATTTACCTGTTGTTCACGGAATGACAGTCGGTGAGTTAGCTCTTTTCTTTAATGATAGAATTGAAGACAGTGCAGAATTAGAAATAGTAAAAATGCAAAATTGGAAACGAGAATATTCCTGGGATGATTTGAATCTACCTTGGGAAAATCCGTCGCCGAACATAATGAATTTCGAAACCGTTTTACTTTATCCGGCAACATGTTTTTTTGAAGGTACAAATTTATCAGAAGGACGCGGGACTTATCTCCCCTTTAATGTTTTTGGTGCACCTTTTATTGATTCGAGTTTATTAAAAAACGAAATCGAAAATGAATTGGGATATGTTTTTTCAGTACGGGCAATTGAATTTATCCCAATATCTATTACAGATAAAGCCCCCAATCCAAAATATCTAAATGAAAGCTGCAAGGGTGTTCAACTTATTTTAAACAATAGAGATTGTTACAGACCGGTTGAAACTGCAGTATACTTGTTGGATATTGTCAGTAAATTATTCCCGGATAACTTTAAAATGAATAAACATTTCGATTTATTATGGGGTACAGACAATGTTAAGAAAAGCATTCTTTCCGGTGAATCACCGGAAAAGATTATTGAGTCTTGGCAGGAAGATTTAAGTATATTTAAGGAGTTGAGAAAAAATTATTTAATTTATTAAGGAAGAAAGATGAAAAAAATCATTTTATTATTACTAACGTTAATATTGCTCTTTGGATGCGGAAGTGACCAGAAGAAAACAGAATCAGAAAAATCAGCAGAAGATTCTTTATCGGAAGAAATTCAGAACAATTTTGTTGCCGCCGAGGTTGAAGCTGATGAAGCTTTTGATCTTAGTTATATTTATCCAAAAAATAAAAAAATAAGATATAAACTAACGTCAGTTGCCACATCAAACCAAAAGATTACAGCCGATTCGACAGTTGAGAATAATATATCGCAAACAACCGAATACTTTTTTTTGCTTGAATCAAAAATTCACGATGAGCAAACTACCATATTCGATTTGACCGTTGAATCAATCTCAATGAATGCGAATTATAACGGAGATATTATTAAGTACGATTCAAAACAATTAAATGATGAAGAGACAAACCAAAGATTTGCCGAGTATTCTGCACTCCCTAATGTTAAGTTTACCGCTAAAATAAATAAACAAGGACGGATACTGGAGATTGGTAATACTGATGGGATTTTGGACAGATATTTAGAAATTCAGCAAGCACAATCGATAACAGCTGAAGAGATGAATCAGTTAAAAAGTCAATTAATAGAGCAAGTTTTACAACCCATCACTCAAAATT
>CAYLVF010000105.1:2216-7926 GCA_964387045.1 uncultured Melioribacter sp.
TTATTCAAGTATATGCCGGGGAAAGAAACAAAAGTTGATTCAAGTTGGACTCTGACATACGGCACCGAGATGGGTTTATACAAATTAACAAATTCCGCTAAAAGCAAACTTACCAGCATTGTAAAGGAGAATGATAATCTCATTGCTAAAATAAATACTGATCTAAATGTTTCTTATCAGGGTGATGGGTTTATTAAACAAGGAGATGTTTCGTATCAATTTGAGCAACCGAAAATTAGTGGAAATGCTATCACTTATTTTAATCTCGCGGAAAAAGTTATCGTAAAATCCGAACTAACAACGAAGACAGAAATGAATGTTTTGGTAACGGCAAATAATCCGAATGTCGGGATCGAAACAGCAACCAGAAATGATTTATCCGTTAATAGAAATTATCTCGAATTGATAAGTATAGAGTAATTGTCTATCATTAATGAATAGAAGAGCGGCTGAGAATATTTATCTCAGTCGCTCTTTTTAAAAATTATTTTGCTTCTCTTACAACTATTTTGGAACCGGATTCTTTAATTACTTCAATCTTTGTCCCTCTTATTAAATAATCACCTTCTGTAACAACGTCAACTCTTTTATTATCAATTAAAGCCGTACCGGAAGGACGCAAATCGGTGAAAGCTTCACCGGTTTTCCCGACTAATTCCAAAACTTCCGGTTCGGTAGTGTAACCGGAACGAATCAAAATGTTATCCTTCAAAATCAACCTGTTGAAAAAAGATGTTTTTGGGAGAACTTTAGAGAGAAAAAATGCAGCAACAAAAGTTGCAACAAACGCAGAAGCAAGTTGAATTAAAGCACGGGAAACCATACTCCAGGTTACAATCTGAAAATCAGAAAGCAAACCTAAAAAGAGACTAGTAACAACAGCCACAATACCGAGTATACCGAAGACCCCGAATCCGGGTACTAAAAATATTTCCACAAGAATCAAAATGATACCTACAGCAAAAATTATTATTTCCAACCAAGAAACAAGTTCTAAAATTAAACCGGAACCAAAAAATAAGGTAAGAGCAACTAATGCGGCGGTACCGGGTAATCCCCAACCCGGAGTTTTTATTTCCGTGAACATTCCAAGCATAGCAACCATTATTAGAATTGAAGAAACAATCGGATGAGATAAAAATCGTACTACGTCTTCACCCCAATTTGTGTCTTCCATAATTATTTCGGCATCCTTAAGATTATATGCCTCAAGAACCTCATCTAAAGTTGCAAGAAGAGTATCAGCCATACCGTATTGAAGAGCTTCTTTTGACGTTAATGTAAGAAGTTGAGTTGAGTCAACGAGTCCCGGTATAACAACACGCTCATCAACCATAGCTTCTGCAATGTCGGTTCTTCTACCTGTTCGTTCTGCAGTTGCACGCATTTCGGATCGCATATAAGATTGAGCTTTCTCTGCTTGTTTAGCCCCGGTTTGATCTACCACAGTCGTTGCGCCCATTGCACCGCCGGGAACCATAACAATAATCTCACATGAAAGAGCTATTAATGATCCGGCAGATATTGCACGTTTATCAATGAATGCAATTGTTTTAACCTGGCTGTTTAATATTGCATCTTTGATTTGTGTAGCGGCATCAACTCTTCCGCCGAATGTATTAATTCTAAAAATAATTGCATCGGCTCCGGTAGAATTTGCTGTTGCAACAATTCTTTTAACATAAGGCGCTAACCCTAAATCAATATCCCCTTCAATGTCACCGTAATAAACTTTCTTTGTTTGACTGAAAATTGATGCTGTAAAGAGAAGGATAAGAAATAATATATAAGACCTTCTCATATTGACCTCACTTACTTATTAATAAAACTGTAGTTTAATAATTTGTAAACAAGTTTTGCCGTAACAAAACTTGAACTCTCGTGATATTTTGACGGCGCTAATTCAACAACATCAAAACCGACTATGTTTTTCTTTTCACCTATTTTTCGGAATAAGTTCATTGTCTCATCCCATAACAATCCACCGGGTTCGGGTGTTCCCGTTGCATTAATTACAGAAGGATCCAAACCATCGACATCAAAAGTTACGTAAACATTTTCTTTTAAGTCATCCATAACTTTTTGCTGCCAATCTTCACCATGTTTACCGGTTCTAATATCGCGCATGTAATAAGTTTTAATTCCGTTTTCTTTAATGAATTTTGATTCTTCGATACATTGTGCGCGAATACCGACTTGAACAATATCTTTAGTAAATTCGGCAACTCTTGCCATTACAGATGCATGCGAATACTTTGATCCGTTATATGTATCTCGAAAATCGGAATGAGCATCAATTTGAAGTACAGATAAATTTTCATAAACTTCAAAATGAGCTTTTGCCGGTGCCGATGAGAGCGAATGTTCTCCGCCCAAGGTAACAACAAATTTTTCATCTGCTATTAAATCTTTTACATTTTTGTAAATCTTGTTTATGCCCTTCTTTGTCGACATATCTTTGAATTTTAATTCCGGCAGAGTTGCAATTCCTTTTTCAAAGACTAATTCTCTATCGAGTTCTTCATCATAGAATTCAACATAATGTGATGCTTTTACAATTTCTTTCGGACCGTCGGCAGTTCCTTTTCCATAGCTGACTGTTTTCTCAAACGGTGCTGAAAGAATAGCAATTTTAGAATTTTCATATGATGAGTATTTATCTTCGATTGCTAAGAAGTTCTTTTTTATTCCGAGTGTTTTCATGTTAACCTTTTAGAAATTTTGAGAGAGTAAAAATAAGAAATTGTGTTATTAAATGGACTTGTTATTAAAAAAAGCTTTTTAAGCAGTAGAATTTACATTTGAAGAAAGATTATTGCAACCTAACTAAAACGGCATGCTAACAAAGGATTAAGACAATTTTATGTGAATTATCGTAAACAACACATTCAATTTTTATACTTTTGTGAAGAAATTGGATAAACATTTTTTAATAGTTACAAAGGAATTAGTACGGTAAATTTATTAACTTTGAAAAAAATAAGGATTCAGAAATGTTTGATCGTGAACTCGTGCAAATTGAAGAATTAGAGAAAGACTACTTGGATAATATCGAATTTATTCTAACACAAGATATACAAAAGTTGATGAATGGATTACGTTCTAAAGATAAAATATCGGATGATTGGCTACAAATATTTAAAAAAAGCGCAAAGCAAACATCTGATTTTGCCAGAGGCGCTGAAAGAATATATTTCTGGATATTTAATCAATTTGGAATTCCAAATTCATCACCAATTGGATCAGATTTATTTTTTGAAACACATAAAGCTTTTGTTCATATTGATATTAAAACTGCCAAATTAGGAAATTTTGTCGATTACAAAGGGCAGTTACCGCTTGGTGCAAATCAAACTAGTTATCACTATAAAGGCATCAATTTTACTGTAAACTTACCCCATAGGTACAAATTCCAAAATAAAGCATGTTTAACTTATTTTATTAATATTATCTACGAAGAAGTAAAAGAAAAGCTTGATATTGTTGGCATGTATTTAGTTTGTGCACCAAATGGTAAATTATCAAAAATCTATAAAGATAAAATCATAAATAAGTCTAAGAACAAAGGCAAAGCTTTTAGATACAAATTCGCTGCAAATCCAAATTTTGAATTATTAGAAGGCAAGCCGAAAAGAATAAAACTCCTCTATGTTAGAGAAGATTTTGAAAAGAAGAAAAAACAACTATTAGGAATGGAATTAGATTAATATGATAAAAATTATTCATTCGGATGTATATGCAGGATTAAAGACTTTAGAGAATAATTCAATTGATATTGTAATAACATCCCCCCCGTACTGGAACCAGAGAGATTATGGTTTTAACGGACAAATCGGGAATGAACTAAGATATGAGGAATACATATCAAAATTAAAATATAACTTTAACATACTTAGAGAAAAACTAAAAGAAAGTGGAGTTTTCTTTTTAAACATTGGAGATAAATATAGCAATAAGTATGGTCACACAAATATCACATTAATTCCTTATAAGTTAGCATACCATATGCAAAATAATGGTTGGATACTTGAAGATATTGTTATTTGGTATAAACCTAATCATATGCCTTCAAGTATTAAAAACAGATTTACAAATTCGTATGAACCAGTATTCGTTTTCGCTAAAAGCAAAGACAATATCTACAACAGAAATAAGGAAAGAAAAACCAATATCATAAAAGTAAGTTTACAATCTACCCCATACAAGCATGTTGCTGTGTATCCTGAAAAACTGGTTACATCATTAATAAATCTTACAAAATTTCCTAGAAAATTAACAGTACTTGATCCTTTCGCTGGAAGTGGCACTACAGCATTCGCTGTAAATAAAATGAAACAGCATTTATTTCTAGATAGTTGTAATTCTTATATGATTGAGTATAATCAAGATTACATAAAAATTATTAGAGAAAGAAATTCTGATGATGAAATTACCTTAGTAAGAAACAGTAAGGAATCTTATACTACAGAGAATATTAAAGAGGACTATAGTGATTACTTTTATAGTTCTGATAAATCTGATATTTTTATCGATGACATAAATATATTCGAAGACAAAGAAAACTTTTATAGAGCATTAAATAAACTATTAACAGATGATTTTAAGAATTACCACGATTGGTCAAGACCAATTTTTATTGGATTAAAATATATTGACATAGAATCTATCTTTGACATTTCACTTCTTAATCAAAACGGTTGGATTGTTAGAAATAAAATAGTAGTAGAAACAAGCAATAGTTGGTATCCGCTATTTATGTTAGTCCACGATAACAAAAAAGTTAGATATAAATTTAACTACAAAAGACTGAATTTAAGTCATCGCACTAATACTATTAGATCCTATGATAAAAAATCTTTTATTGGAATGACCGTTAAAGATAGTTTAACAAAAACAAATCCACGAAGTGGTAAGATTTTGGATGTTATCAAGTATGAAAAAAATAATTTACCTCTGGAAGTTGTAGTACTCTGGAGTGATAAATTATATACAAAGGAATTTATTATTAATGACGAAGAAGTAATTAATAATAATTTGTTGATAAAGAATACTGGTGGTAAAATTGTAGTAAAGGAAAAACAACCAATCGAAACAAATAAGGTTTTAAATTCAGAGTATAGAGTCAATAAAGAAAATACTTATTTCCTATTAAAGGAGTATAGAGGAAAATATCTCTCATTAGATAGAATTAATTGGGGAGCATCACCAGGTGCAAGATCCTCAGTTGAACAAGAATTTTTCTCTGTCCGAAGACTTTATAACGTTAATCAGCCATTAGTATGTGATTACTTAAATCAAAAAAGATTAGAAAAAAATCTAACAAAAAATAGCTTTACTGAATTATTTCCGGGACATTACAAGCATACTGTGAACCACTGGTTAAGAAAAGATTTTGGCGGTTCCGTTCCCGTACCGGATGATTGGGAATTGATAAAAAGCTATCTAGACATCGATGAGTGGATGACAAATTATGTGTGCAAAACAGCTCTGAAATTACAGACTGTTGGTACTTCAAAATACAAAACACCAGAAGATTTTATGATTGAGAATGAAATTACGAGATTAAAGCTGCTATATGAATAAATTCCTATTCTTTAGTTACATCTCTTTTAATCATCTTACTTAAGTACAATAACATACATTATAAATTTACGCTTTAAAATAAAAAAAGAGACTCAAACAAGCCTCTTTTTTCTTCACAATAAAATAT
>CAYLVF010000106.1:0-7806 GCA_964387045.1 uncultured Melioribacter sp.
CATTCGGATCCGGTTGTTTTTGGTGTACCGAAGCAATCTTCCAAAAATTAAAGGGTGTCTTAAGCGTAACTCCAGGCTATTCAGGCGGTAAGCGAGAGAACCCGACTTATGATCAAGTTTGTTCCGGTGCAACCGGTCATGCGGAGGTAATTCACATTAAGTACGATTCTGAGGTAATCAGTTTTGAGGAATTACTTGGAGTATTTTGGAAAACTCATGATCCGACAACTTTAAATCGGCAGGGAGCTGATATCGGGACTCAATATCGTTCGGTAATTTTTTATCACGATGAAGAACAAAAAGAACTTTCAGAACGGTATAAACAAAAACTTAACGAAGCCGGTATTTTTGATAAACCGATTGTTACCGAAATAAGTCTGTTTCAAAAATTTTATCCGGCCGAGAAATATCATCAAGATTATTACAATAATAATCCGGCACAGCCATATTGCAGTTTTGTAATTACACCGAAGTTGGAAAAGTTTGAAAAATTATTTGCTGATAAGTTGACGAGATGATTAAATTAATTACAAACTCTCCGAGAATAATTAAATCCCGGAGAGTAAATAAAAATTAGAAGGCAATACCAAATCCAATATAACCACCCAAAATTGATTCATCCGAATCAAGAAAAATCATTGTTCCACCGGCTCGGAAGAGAAATCCTCCGTCGTTGGGATGATATCTATAACCAAATTCTGCTTGATTGAACGATGCATCGGAAATAAAAGTTCTTCCGACACTCAACTCAAGATTGTGATCTGAACCATATAACATCCCGACAGAAAGTGGAGTTAATGCATTAATGCTTCCCGAGCTGGAAGATGCTTCTATTAATGTCCCCAAACCAATTCTTCCGAATAGTGATAAATTATTATTTGAATAAAATATCCTACTATAATTTACACTGGCTCCGGCAATACCGGAACCAGCAAACAACTCAAGATCAACAGAATTAGATGCAATAAGATTATCATTGGCAATGGTGGAGATATTAACCAAAAATAATATCATTATTAAAAAACATAAAACACTCTTTATCATTTATAATTCCCCTACATACTTAAATGAATTTTGGATTGCCATTATATAATTATTAATTCACCCTATTAAAAGGTTTATTCATCTGAGATTTTTCTAAACGAATTACCGATTCGAGTTTTGCTAATTCAATTATTTGTAGCCTTGTACCTGATGCGGTAAAAATATCTTTTATTACAGACTGGACAGAAACTCCGGTTGCTTCGAGTTGACTTCTCATCTCGGCAGAAATTTCTGTATTACATTTCCCAAAGAACTTTATAACTTCATCGGAATCTTTTGTACTCTCGTCACTCAACTCAATTCTCAAACTCGGATCAAGTTTAGATTGATAATCATCATTCATAGCACCGCATCCCATAATTAAAAATATTATTAGTAAAACTATCGAAAACCTAGTTTTCATATCTATTCCTTATCATTATTTTACGAACACTTGTCCATCACAGTTTCTCTTTAGCGAAGGAGAATCATTTTACGAACATCTTGAAAACTTCCGGCAGTAATTCTGTAAAAATACACACCGGATGATAAATTCTTACCATCAAATTCGGCTTTATAAGTTCCGGGAGATTTTAACTCATTTACTAATGTTGAAATCTCGTTTCCAAGAATATCATATATTCTTAATTGAACCAACTCATTATTTGGAATACTGTATTCAATAACTGTACTTGGATTAAATGGATTTGGATAGTTTTGTAATAAGCTAAATTCAACCGGTACTGAATTATCATTTCCAACTGAAGTAATAATTGATTGTAAGGCTGCATAAGCATCAATTCGTCCGTGACCAAATTCATTATTGGGGACCTCACCTGTTATGTCATCGGATACGGCAGAATTTTTAAGTATTTCAAATGCTTCCTCGTAAGTTAGATCAGGTTTCTGTTCCAACAGTAAAGCAAGCACACCGGTGAATTGTGGTGCAGACATGCTTGTGCCTTGCAGTAAAACGGTCTGTTCATTTAACAGTAGATAATCTGGGTAGCCGGCATCTTTAGAATTCCCTGCTGCAATATAATGTCCTGGAGCGGAAAAGTCCGGTTTAATTCTTCCATCTCTAGTCGGACCAATACTTGAGAAGTATGCTCGATCTGTAATAGTACCATCCACTTGTAATGGAGCTCCATTTATATCCGTCCAAGAAAGTTTTGTAGTAAATGCACCAATACTAAAAACATTGAATGCCGTTGAAGGAGAGCGGATAGTCATAAGATTATCGCCAGGGAAGATTTTATTCGCATGGCTGGACAATGTAGAAAACTCACCATTTGCTATCCATGCATGAAATTCTCCGGAACCATATGTAAAGAATGAAAAATAGTAGTCACTAAAATCGCTCTCCTCAGAATACTTCAGTTCAACATGAAAACTATACTCTTCATTTTCAGAGGAGAAGCCATCAAGCTTCAGTGTACCAAGAGTATCATCATTGATGATTACTTGTATATTACTCTCCATTTCATTATAGCTAACTTCAGGTGAAGTATAGAGCTCTGATAGAGCAGCAGAATAAACTTTAATACCGAAAGTATAATTATCACTTTGCGGGTAACCGCTCAAAAATGTTACTTTATTTTCGACTTCTTCTATAGACCATAAAGTTTCTAGAGCTTCTTCGATTGAACTACCGCTCATTTCATATTGTAAATGATAATTACTAGACCCATCATTTCCTGCAGATGCGACAATTAATTTTCCTGATCCTACTAAATTTGTCAACACTTGTTCAAATAAAGTTGTACCTGTATTACCAAGAAAAAAACCAAGACTTAAATTAATGACTGCTGATTTACCCAAGTGTTCTGCTCTTTTGAAGATATAGTCACAACCATTTACAACATCGGTATCAGCGAAACCGGGACCGGTTCTGTAACCTTTCACGAATACAATATCGGCTTCGGGAGCAACTCCATCTAAAAAATACGTACCCCCACCGGCGTTTCCGGCAGCTGTGCTCGTAACGTGGGTGCCATGTCCGTCGTCGTCAATTTGATTTGAATTCTGCTGATCTAAATCGGCTTTGGTGTATTCTGTTCCATAATCAAACTCAGCAGGTGGATTTGAATCGTCCGACATATCCCACAAGTATAAAATTCTATTACCGTTTTCATTTATAAATGCCGGGTGAGTCCAATCAATTCCGGTATCCAATACTCCAACAACAACATCTTTCCCTTTATATGTTTTAGGTAAGTTTTCCCCGGAATGAATTTTATCAACATTTATGTACTTAAGACTTTCATCCAGTAATTTTATAGCATATCGTGCAGTTTCTACCTGAATTATATCATCAAGAAATAGAACATTTGCTAATTCATCGATAGGAATTTCAGCTATTAGTATATCCTTAATAATATTGCTTACTTTACCGCCGGCTGATTCGATTAATGCCTGTGTTTGATATGGAGAATTCGATTTTATGAATACAGAAACAAATAGCTTATCATTTACTTTTTTAACAACAGAATTTCCGGCAAACGGTTTTGATTCTTTTATATCTTGAAGATTATTTATCAGTAAATTATATACCAGATTCTTAATAGTGAAATCAACCTTCGCTAACTTCTCACTTGTGATTCCAGCACTTTCATAAACTTTTTTTGTTTCATTAATACTATTAGCATTTAAGCTAAGTATAATCACCAATAATAGAGTAAATATACTGGTGAGTAATTTATTCGGACTCATGGGAAGTTCTCCATTTTAATTTTTTTGTAAATAAAAAAATTGGCTCAGATTATAAATTGTTACTATCAGAATTAAACGAATCAAGCCCAATACCACATATGGTTTCAGTATTTTTATCTTTTTACATAATTCCAATGACAAATTACTGGTAGATTTATTTTATAATTTTATATCAATTCCAACACCAAGTAATATCCCTGATAAATCTAATTTTTTCTCTTCACCATTTACTTCAAATTTGCCTTTTTGTCCATTTATTTCGAATTCCTGTGCTCCGGAGTTGGCAATGCGATAGCCAACAAATGCATTCAGAATAACAGAGTTCAGATCAAATTCTACTCCACCTTGTAACCGACCGGAAAAATATGCATCACCGGCTGATCCGTTATTGCCACCGGCATTAAGATCAAAAGAAGGAAGCCCCACTCCGGCATATCCTTTAAGAGCGAGCGCAGTACTTGAGCCGAACGGAATTTTGGTTCCTAATACGCCAAGAATTTCAATCGTAGATACATCCAGCTTAACTGTATAATCTGTTCCTCCGGCTGTTCCTTCCAATCCGCCGCTACCTGATATATAATTAACTGATAGACCGGTAGTAATCGATTTGTTGAATGTGAAAAGAACATGCCCATCAAAATAAACTCCACCACCAACATCTTCTTGAGATACCGAATAGTTCGAAAATTGGTTGGTAATCTCTTCATAACCCTTCTTTGTTGCATCATTAAAATCTGTCATGTTCAGTCCGCCGTAACCTACGTTTGCACCGAATGAAATCTCTGTTTGTGCTTTTAAAGATGGACTAAGAAAAAGTAAAGACATTACTAAAACAAAAGAGAAAAGTTTATAAGAATTTTTCATTTTATGCTCCATAAATTTGTTGGTTGTTAGTTGAATTATTATTAAATGCTATTTCTTGCTTACCGACTTTACAGCATTTTTGCGCTTCCATATTATTTGATTAACATCATTTTGCGTGCTTTTATAAACTCGTTCGATTTTAAGGTGTATATATATATTCCGCTTGAGAGGTTTGATGCATCAAAATCAATTTTATAATTACCTGCTGACTTTTCCTCATTCACTAATTCTGTAACTTCCTTACCCAAAACATCGTAGACTTTAAGTGAAACATTTGTTTGTTTAGGTATTGAGAAACTTAATGTTGTGCTTGGGTTAAATGGGTTTGGATAATTTTGTGACAAATTATACTCAACCGGTACTGAATTATCATCTACCGAAGTGATAATTGATTGTAATGCCGCATAAGCATCTATTCTTCCATGTCCAAATTCATTGTTAGGTACGGCTCCGGTTATTCCATCTACAACCGCTGAATTTTGAAGAATTGTAAATACTTCTTCGTAAGTAAGATTTGGATTTTGTTCCAACAACAATGCAACAACTCCGGTGAAATGGGGAGCAGACATACTTGTTCCCAGCAAGTGAACCGTCTTCTCATTTAGTAACAGGGTATTAGGATAGCTCGCATCCTTTGAGTTACCAGCAGCTATCCAATGACCGGGCGCCATAAAATCCGGTTTTAAACGTCCATCTCTAAGTGGACCGATACTGGAAAAAGAAGCCCTTCCGGTAATAGTACCGTCTCTCTCAAATGGATTACCATCGATATCAGTCCATCTGAGCTTGGTGGAGAAAGCACCAATACTGAAAACATTAATTGCCGAAGAAGGCGAACCGATTGTCATATTTTTATCACCAGCAAAGATATTATTCACAGGGTCTGAAATTGTAGAAAATTCGCCGTTTGCTATCCATGCATTAAGTTCTCCTGAACCGTATGTAAAGAGTGAGAAATAGTAGTCACTAAAATCGCTGTCTTGAGGGAATTCGAATTTAATTTCAAATGTGTTTTCTTCATTGTTCTGAGCAATACCATCGAGTTTTAATGTACCCAATGTGTCATTATTAACGATAACGGGTATATTTTTTTGTAATTCATTGTAACTTACTTCAGGAGAGGTATAATATAGCTCTGAAAAATCTTTTGAGTACACTTTAATTCCAAAAGTGAAATCTGCTGACTTGGGATAACCATAAATATTCATTTTTCCAAAGGTTGCAACCGACTCTCTCCAAAAAGTTTCGGAACTTTCTCCTATTGAGGATCCACTCATCTCGTAGATTAAGTGTACGTTAGAGTTTCCGGCGTTCCCGGCTGATGCAACTATAAGTTTGCCGGCATCAACTAAGTTCGTTAGAGATTGTTCGTATAATGTTTTACCAACACCTCCAATTACAGAGCCTAAGCTTAAGTTGATCACTGTGGGTTTTCCTAATTGATCTGCTTTTTTAAAAATGTAATCGCAACCGTTCACAATATCGGTTTCTTCAAAATATTGTACACCCGCTCTGTAACCCTTTACAAAAATAATTTCTGATTCAGGTGCAACTCCAACTAAAGGATACTCTTCACCACCCGCATTACCGGCTGCAATACTGGCAACGTGAGTACCGTGACCATCATCATCAATCTGGTTTGAACTTTCTTGATCTAAATCGGCTTTTGTATACTCTGTTCCATAATCAAACTCAGCAGGTGGATTTGAATCGTCCGACATATCCCAAAGATATTGAATACGGTTTCCGTTTTCATTACTGAAAGCCGGGTGAGTCCAATCTATACCGCTGTCCAACACTCCAACAATTACACCTTTACCTTTGTATGGTTTAGGCAAGCTTTCACCTTCATGCACCTTATCCGCATTTATAAAACTCAAACTAGTATCCAGCAGAGTCTCTTGATACTTTGCTGTTTCAACTCTTTGAATTGATTGATCGAATACTATGTCTATAATATTATTAATCGGCAACTCTGCTATTAAAATATTCTTTATAACGTTGCTTACAGTTCCACCGCTCGTTTCAATTTGGTTTTTGGTTAGTTCGGGTGAGTTAGATTTAAGGAAAACAGAAATGTATGCATGACCATCTTTTAACTTGTACACCGGTTTCCCGGCAAAGTTATTTGAAGTATTAACGCTATGTTTTGTATTCGTGATTTGATTTAGTACTAGTTCTCTAAGTACTGAATCAATAGTTTTCAATTTCTCTAGGGATAAACCTGCCTCTTTAAAATAAAGGTGGGAATTAGAATTATCATTGCCCGACAGACTAATCGTTGACAGCAAAAGCAATAAGATTAGCACAATATTTATTTTTGCAGTTCTCATTCAAGATTCCTCTTTGGTTTATTTAGTTAATATCATCTTACGTACTTCTTGGAAATTACCTGCAATAATTCTGTAGAAATAAACTCCAGAAGAAAGATTGTTCGCATCAAATGAAACTTGATAATTGCCGGAAGGCTTTGTATCACTTACCAAGGTAGTTACTTCTTTTCCAAGTACATCATATACCTTTAGCGTAACATGATTCCTTGACGGAATACTATATTCAATAGTAGTACTCGGATTAAACGGATTAGGATAGTTCTGCTTTAGACTAAAGTCTACGGGTATATTATCTATTTGTTCCACACTTGTAATAAGATTTTTCAATGCCGCATGGATATCAATTCTTCCATAACCAAATTCATTATTCGGAACCTCTCCTGTTATATCATCTGTTATTGCTGTATTCTTTAATACTTCGAATACTTGCTCATAAGTTAAATTGGGATCTTGTTCCAAGAGTAATGCAACAACTCCTGTAAAATGTGGTGCGGACATACTGGTTCCCTGCAGTACTAATGTTTTTTCATCAATTACTCGTGATAATGGAAAGTTTGCATCTTTTGAATAACCTGCGGCAATCCAATGACCTGGAGCCGAAAAATCAGGTTTAATTCTGCCATCTCTGGTCGGACCGATACTCGAGAAATATGCTCGATCTGTAATAGTACCATCAACCTGGAATGGAGCCCCAGTTATATCTGTCCAAGAAAGCTTTGTTGTAAACGCTCCAATACTAAAAACATTGTAAGCTGTTGAAGGAGAACCGATAGTCATAAGATTATCACCGGGGAAAATTTTATTACCCGGATCAGAATCTGTTGCAAATTCTCCGTTTACTATCCAAGCATGGAAATATGCTGTACCGAACGTG
>CAYLVF010000107.1:0-640 GCA_964387045.1 uncultured Melioribacter sp.
TCGCCTTGTTCATGATATTTCATAATCTCATCAACAGAAATTTTATCAAGCTGCTTCTGGTTCGGTTTGTTGAAGTTGACATAAACCTTCGGCACATCCGTAATTATATAGAAAGCATCCGCACCGATTTCATTAGCAAGTAGAGCTGATGCAAGATCTTTATCAATTACCGCTTCAATGGCTTCAAGATGTTTATCTTTATGTTGAAAGACCGGAATTCCCCCTCCACCTGCCGCAATAACTATATGACCTTTCTTAGCAAGGTCTTTTACTATTTTCTTGTTTAACACGTCAATCGGTTGAGGTGAAGCAACTACTCTACGCCAACCTCTTTTACGAGGGTCTTCTTTGAATGTCCAATCATTTGCCTTTGATAGTAAATTTGCTTCTTCTTTTAAGTAGTAAGGTCCGATCGGCTTTGTAGGCTCCTCGAATGCCGGATCCTCCCTATCAACCAAAACTTGAGTGATTAACGAGACAACATTCTTCTTCATTTTTACTTCGGTCAGAACATTCCGCATCATACGCTCAATCATGTAACCGATTCCACCTTGGGAATCGGCTACACAAATATCTAACGGCATCTTCGGAATTTTATATACATTATAACCGGCTTCATTCCTCAAAAGTATATTTCCAA
>CAYLVF010000107.1:650-7785 GCA_964387045.1 uncultured Melioribacter sp.
GGACCGTTGCCGTGAGTAATGATTAGATTAAAATCCTGCTTTATTAAACCGATTATTTTTTTACACGTATCGTATGTATTTTTTTCTTGCTGCTCAATTGTGCCAACTTCGTTGCCGCGGAGTAATGCATTACCACCGAAAGCGACAACAGCTAACTTTTTCATAAAATACCCTTTTCTTTAAGCACTGTTTCAATCGTATTTTGACCAATCTCTTGAAGTTCGTATTTAACTCTTGTCGATGGTTTATTGATTTTCAAAATTCTTCCCAAATCGATCGGAGTACCAATTACAACCGAATCACAATCGACTTTATTAATAGTTTCTTCCAAATCTTTAATCTGTTGATCGCCATATCCCATAGCCGGTAATAGAATTCCAATGTTCGGATATTTCTCGAAAGTTTCTGTAATAGAATTAACCGTGTAAGGACGTGGATCAACTATTTCGGACGCACCTAATTTTTCTGCTGCAACCGTACCAGCACCAAACTGCATCTCACCATGCGTTAAAGTCGGACCATCTTCAACAACCAATACTCTTTTATCTCTTATCACATCAGGATTATCGACAAACAATGGAGAAGCTGCTTCAATAATTGTTGCTTTGGAATTAACGAGTTTTACATTGTGTATTACTTCAAGGATATCTTCTCCATCTGCAGTATCTATTTTGTTAATTACAACTGCATCGGCTAAACGAAGTGAAGTATTTCCCGGATAGTAATATAGTTCATGCCCGGGTCTATGAGGATCAGCAACTGTGAAAGTTACGTCAGCATGATAAAATGAAGTATCGTTATTTCCACCATCCCAAAGAATTACATCGGCTTCTTTTTCAGCTTCACGGAGTATTGCTTCATAATCAACACCGGCATATATAATTCCGCCCAAAGCAATATGTGGTTCATACTCTTCGATTTCTTCAATAGTGCATTCATGTTTTTTCAAATCATCTATAGTAGCAAAACGCTGAACTTTTTGTTTGACCAAATCACCGTAAGGCATCGGGTGACGAATGGCAACAACTTTTTTTCCTGCTTCGGTTAGAAGTTTTACAATTTTTCTTGATGTTTGAGATTTTCCGCATCCGGTTCTAACTGCAAGCACTGAAACAACAGGTTTACTGCTTTTAACCATTGTTTCTTCGGCACCCATTAATCTAAATGATATACCGGCTGCATTTACGATAGATGCTTTTGTCATCACATAATCAAAAGGTACATCGGAATAAGAGAAGACTACTTCGTGCACATCAAATTTATTTATGAGTTCAACTAATTCATCTTCTGCATAAATTTTAATTCCATCCGGGTATAGTTTTCCTGCTAATTCGGCAGGATATTTTCTGTCATCAATATTCGGGATTTGAGTTGCTGTGAAAGCAACAACATTGTAGTCTTCGTTATCTCTAAAATAGACGTTGAAATTGTGGAAGTCGCGACCTGCTGCCCCCATTATAATTACATTTTTCTTTGACATATAATTCTCCTTGTTATTCAACTGTTACACTTTTTGCTAAATTTCTGGGTTGATCTACATTTAATCCCTTCTTTACTGCAATATGATATGCCATGAGTTGAAGCGGAATCACAGTTAAAACAGGCATTAACATCGGAATAGTTGAAGGAACTTTAATCGTGTATTCAACCAGTTCATCAATTTTAGCGTTATCATTGTTTGCTACTGCAATAATTCTTCCCCCTCTTGCTTTTACTTCTTCTATGTTACTGACAACTTTTTCATAAACTGTATCGGTAGGCGCAATAAAAACAACCGGCATATTTTCATCTATTAATGCGATTGGTCCGTGCTTCATTTCTGCTGCGGGATATCCTTCGGCATGAATGTACGATATTTCTTTTAATTTAAGAGCTCCTTCAAGCGCAACCGGGAATTGATAACCGCGTCCTAAATAAAGAAAATTATTAGCACTGACAAATTTCTCAGCTACATTCTCTATCAATTCATTTTGATTAAGGATTTCCTGCACTTGATTCGGTAATTCCAAAATAGCTTGAGCAATTTCTCTTCCATCAACCACACTAAGGTTTTTCTTTCGGGCAATTAAAAGAGTAATGAGTGAGAGAACAATTAGTTGTGCAGTAAATGCCTTAGTAGAAGCAACACCGATTTCTGGTCCGGCATGAATGTAAACACCGGTATGTGATTCTCTTGCAATTGTACTTCCCACAACATTTACAACACCAACACAAAGTGCACCTTTTCTTTTTGCTTCTTTCAATGCTGCTAAAGTATCAGCAGTTTCACCGCTCTGTGATATAAATATTACTGTGTCATCTTTCGAAAGAATAGGATTACGGTAACGGAACTCGGATGCATACTCAACTTCAACAGGTATATCAGCGTATTGTTCGATCATGTACTCAGCAACAAGACCGGCATGCCAGGAAGTCCCGCAAGCACAAATGATTATTCTTCGTGATTCAGCTATGCGATCTTCGTAGCCTATCAATCCTCCAAGTTTAGCAAGACCATCTTTAAGAATTACTCTGCCTCGTAAAGAGTTTTTAATTGATTCGGGTTGTTCCATAATTTCTTTTAACATGAAATGTGGAAAACCGCCTTTGGTTATTTCCTCAATACTACCTTCTATTTCGAGGATATCTTTTTTAAGATTTTCATCTTCAAGAGTTTTTACAATAAATTTATCTTTATAAATCTCTGCTACTTCATTATCCTCGAGATATACTACACGTTTCGTATGAGCAATTAACGCATTAACATCTGAAGCAATAAGATTTTCATTATCGCCAACACCGATAACTAAAGGGGAACCTTTTCTTGCAACAACAATCTTATCCGGTTCATCTATATAAATTGCTGCAATACCGTAGGTACCCTCAACTTTTGAAAGAGCATATCGGACAGCATTGCAAAGATTTTGACCTTTTTTGAGAAACACGTCAATCATATTTACCAACACTTCTGTATCGGTATCACTTACAAATTGGTAGCCTTCATCCCTCAAACTTTTTTTCAGCACAGAATAATTTTCGATAATTCCGTTATGAATTACTAAAAGAGTTTTTTCGGGATTAAAATGCGGATGTGCATTTACTTCGTTAGGAATTCCATGAGTTGCCCAACGAGTGTGACCAATTCCTATTTTTGAATTAAGTTTTAATTCCGATATGTACTTTTCTAATTCACTTACTTTGCCTTCTTTTTTATATACCTCTGCTTTATCCTTTGTTAGGATACCGACTCCTGCGGAGTCATAACCTCTATATTCCAGTCTCTTTAGACCGTCAATTAGAATAGGCACACTATTTTTATTTCCGATATAACCTACAATACCGCACATAATATTACTCCTTTAGATTTAATAAAAAACAAACGAAATGGATGTTAGAGATCGGGACAGTGTCTTAACAACATCGGGTTGAGTTTTTGAAGGTAAAATTTTTCTTCGCCTGAAAAATAATTCATATAAACTTAATTTTAATTGATATGTAAATTCAGAAAAATTGACTTGATTATCAAGGAAATCCGTTAACAAAAAGATATACCCAAACCTACTCAATAATGGAAAATGAAACGAAAATAAAAATTCATAACACGATGAATATTGCTTTTGAGAGGTTAATAAGGTAATTTTGTAGTTCTTTGCGAGAGTGGCGGAATTGGCAGACGCGCTAGACTTAGGATCTAGTACCGCAAGGTGTGGGGGTTCGAGTCCCCCCTCTCGTACCATTATCCTTCTTAATAAATTTCGAGGTAAAATTGGATTCTAAAGTTAATGTGCTTGGTAGTTTTGAACATGAAGTAGAGGTCACACTCTTATATGATGAGATAAAAAACGATATAGATGAAGCCTATAAAAAAGAAAGAAAGAATATCGAGCTCCCCGGTTTCAGAAAAGGTAAGGTTCCGATGCAGATGCTTAAAAAAGTTTACGGTGAAGCGATTGAATACAAAGCAAGTGAATCAATTGCGCAGAAAAAGTTTTGGGATGTTGTCGATGAGTTAAAACTAAATCCAATCAGTATGCCGCAGTTAACAGATATCGATTTTCAAATAGGCGAAAAACTTTTCTTTAAAGTTAAGTATGAAGTAAAACCTGCAGTTGAAGTAAAAGATTACAAGGGTATCGAAGTCGAAAAACTGATTTTTAAAGTAAAAGAAGAAGACGTTGAGCGTGAAGTTACCAACTTATTAAAATCTCATTCAACTTTCGAAGAAGTAGAAATTGTTGAAAATGAGAAATTCAGAATCACAGTCGATATTAATAGATTGGATGAAAACGGGTTACCGATCGTCGGTCAAGGGCAACATGATATGTTGATTGATTTGAGTGAATCAAATATTAATCCGGCTATTTACGAAAGTGTGAAGAATAAAAAAATTGGTGATGAATTCAAGTTTGAGTTTATTGATGAACATTATCATGGTGAAGAATTACACCGCGAAGAATTAAAATATTCGGGGACAATTAAAAAAGTTGAGAAAATTCTTCTTCCCGAAGTGACAGAGGAATTAATATCAAAAATATCGCGTTCCAAAGCAAAAACACTTGACGAATTCAAACAACAAATTAGAGAAAACTATTCTTCATATTACCAAACTCAAGCGGATAATATTGTAACAAATTCGTTATTGAATAAAGTAGTTGAGAAAAATGATTTTCCTGTTCCTCCCGGATATGTTGAGACAATATTGAATAATCTTGTTGAAAGCGAAAAAGAAAATGCGAAAAGATATAAAACACCAAATTTTGATGAAACCGGTGTTCGTGAATATTTAAAACCCCGAGCTGAATGGACAGCAAAATGGCAAATCATTATGGAAGCACTTGCCAAAAAAGAAAATCTTAAAGTTGAAGATGCCGATTTAGAAAAATTAGCCGAAGAAGAGGCATCAAAAACCGGTATATCAAAAGAAAAGCTTATTAAATTTTATCAAGATTCAAATCGAAGTATAGGTTTACTAGAAGAGAAAGTAATTTCTTTCTTAAAAGAAAATGCAAAAATAAAAGAAATTGATGCTGAACAAAGAGCAAAAGAAAAAAAAGGATAAAAAATAATGAACACAAAGAATCCTGAATTTTATAATCAATTAATTCCGTATGTAATTGAACAGACCGGTCGCGGTGAAAGAGGAATGGATATATTCTCACGCTTACTTAGAGAAAGAATTATTTTCCTAGGTACTGCGGTCGATGATCATGTAGCAAGCCTGATAATTGCACAATTACTTTTTCTCGAAGCGGAAGACCCTGAGAAAGATATTTACTTATATATAAATTCACCGGGTGGAAGTGTTTCCGCAGGATTGGCAATTTATGATACGATGAAATACATACGAGCTGGCGTGTCTACCATTTGTGTTGGTTTAGCTGCAAGTATGGGGGCTGTATTATTAGCCGGTGGTGAAAAAGGGAAACGTTCTGCACTCCCTCACTCAAAAATTATGATTCATCAACCTTGGGTTGGTGGTTTATCGGGTCAAACAACAGATATCGAAATTCATGCGAAAGAAATGATTAAAACCCGGGATACAATTTATGGTATTCTATCTGAACATACCGGAAAAACTATTGAGCAGATTACGAAAGATTGTGATAGAGATTATTTCCTTTCATCTAATGAAGCTAAAGAATATAAACTAATTGATAGTATCTTAGAGAAAAGAAAATTACCCGGTGACAAAGCGAAGAAAGAAGAAAAATAGTTTTATTGTGATAAGATAAATTAAAAGAAAAACCCCGACAGATTTTGCCGGGGTTTTTTTATCAGTTCTTCACAGTCGATTATTTCAACAAAATCATTTTCATCGTTTGTGAATAATTACTCCCGTTAATTCCGTTTGCTTCTATTCTATAAAAATAGATACCGCTGCTTATAGAATTGCTAACAGCGTTCCATCTTAACTCATAAGTACCTGCGTTCATGAAACCTTCTTTCAACACATCAACTTGTTCGCCAAGTATATTGAATATTTTCAACGACACATTTGCATTTACGGGCAAACTAAACTTAATGGTTGTTGACGGGTTAAACGGATTAGGATAGTTTTGAGAAATAGAATAAATATTTGGTAAATCGTCATTTCTTAAATTGATTTCAACACCGCTAACGAAATCTTCACTGTTAGCATATTTAATCGAACGAGAAAGTAGAGTATCTAGCACGGCTTGTGAAGCTCGATCAATTGCATCCGAGAAAAGAATAAATTTCCAGCCTTCTTCTTTATTTTCGCTTCTAACTGCACCTAAATTTGCAGTATCGGCAACACCTGATCCGTAAAATAATACTTTATCGACCGACCCTCTTTTGGTTTCCGAGATTTGGAGTAGATCTTTGCCTGCACCGAGCATTAGAGAATTGACTCCGTCTCCAATTATATCACCGGCATATCCAATTATTCTAACACCAGATGAATTTCCTGCATGCTTTACACCGGCATATTCCGGAATAAGTACTCCATTGCTATCTTCAAATTCAACAATGTTTTTGCCTGCCATAATTAATCTATCGCCTTTGGAAAGATGCTCTTCAAGCAAAGCAATATCATCATTTGTTAGGTTAGACGAATCATCACCACCGGCTAACCAAAATATTGTAAGTGGCTCTGCAAACCGGTCGAGCAATTCTGGAGCCGGTGTTTCTCCTTTTGTATCCGTATTCCATTCAACAAAACCGACACCCAAACTTTCAAATGATTTTCTGTAAGTTGCAGCCTGAATTGAATTAGGATCACCGTATACGAACAATAAATTTGCTGGCATAATGTTTAATTCTATGTTCGAGTTGGTAGAACCGACCAATAAACTATCAATCACATAGTATGGCTCAAACGGAGGTTCAAAGAAAAACTCAACGCGGTAGTAGGCGTTATGAGGAACAACAAATGAAAACGAACCATTTGACTCCGCAACCTGACTTTGAGTCTCATTATCATCACCGACCCAAGTTACAACAACTTCGGGTTGAACGGCTTCACCGGTTTTAGAATTTGTAACTGTCCCAGCTAAATTAACTCTTGGAGTTTTGTTTAATTCAAAATTCGATGTTAGGTCCTGGGTATTACCGTATCCTGCAGGTGTTTCAAATTCAACATCAACTATTCCAGAGGATTCATAACCGAACTTTTCAACATAAAAAGAAAAATTTG
>CAYLVF010000108.1:0-7657 GCA_964387045.1 uncultured Melioribacter sp.
ATCGCAGGCATGCAATTATACTTATTTTGGTTGCTGCTGCAATTTTAACCCCCGGTACTGATCCGGTTGCACAAGTCCTTTTAGCAGTTCCTTTGGCATTATTGTATGAAATAAGTATTTTTGTTGCAAAAGTATTCCAGAGAAAGAGTATTGCAGATTAAACTTTCAGAAATAATCCATCCGATTGAGAAGGAACTCGATCTTTTCAACGAAAAATTCAAATCTTCACTCAAATCTAAAGTCGGTCTTGTCGATTTAGTTACCAAGTATATTCTAAGACAAAAAGGTAAAAAAATAAGACCTGTTTTAGTTCTACTTTCTGCCGGGTTGAGCGGTGAAATTTCTGACAGGGCATACCGGGGCGCGGTTTTAGTTGAGATGCTGCATACCGCTACTCTTGTTCATGACGATGTTGTTGATGCTTCGGAAACTAGAAGAGGACTTCCATCAATTAATGCCGTGTGGAAAAATAAAGTTGCCGTTTTAATAGGAGATTATCTTTTATCGCGTGGACTTATGCTAGCAGTCGATGCTAATGATTTTGATTTTTTGCATGTTGTTACTGATACAGTTAAACGAATGTCTGAAGGCGAACTTCTACAAATAAGTAAAACCCGTAAGCTAGATATCGACGAAGAAACTTATTTCAAAATTATTTCCGATAAAACTGCTTCACTCATATCTACATGTTGTGAAATTGGCGCGAGAAGTTCTACTGGTGACGAAAATAAAATTATTGCGCTAAGAAATTTTGGTGAATCCTTAGGTATTGCTTTTCAAATTCGCGACGACATTCTTGATTATACAGGTAAGTCAAAAATAATCGGTAAACCTTTAGGCGGTGATATCAAAGAGAAGAAAATAACTTTACCGTTAATTTATTCACTTCAAAGTGTTGAGAAAAAAGAAGCTGACAGAATAATCAAACTAATCAAGAGCGAAAGAAAGAAGGGAAGAATTACAGAAGTTATCAACTTCGTTATAAAAAATGGCGGAATAGAATACGCTGAATCTCAGGCTGATAAATTTATAACGCTGGCAAGAGAAAATTTGCAGTGTTTTCCAGACAGTTCTTACAAAAAATCATTATCAGATTTAGTTCAATTTGTTGTAAACAGAAAAAATTGATTAAAAATTCAATATAATTCTTTGAGAAGAATTTCTTTTGTTTTTTAACAATATTTTTTATCTTGCGCCACTATAAATAAGATTGTATGTCTTTTCTATTATTAATGAAATGTATTTTCTTTACAGGGATTTGATTTTTACATTTTTAGTTTGTCTCTCCAACCGTATTTTAATTAAAATATTTTTAGGGATAGTTTCGTAACCACAGGTTGCAGATGAAAAAAACTTTACTTGATTACACTCTTAAAATTCGCCTTCCATTAGTGCTTTTTGTAATAGCTATCACTTTCGTAATTACTTTTTATGCTTCTAGGGCAGAACGAGATGGTATTGGTTATGCACCTGAACAGCCGATAGCTTTCTCTCATCAATTACATGCCGGACTTATGGAAATTGACTGTCAATATTGTCATACCGGTGTTGAAAAAGGGCGGCATGCCTTAGTCCCATCTGTTAGTACTTGTATGAACTGCCATTCGGTTGCAAGAAAAAACCAACCCGAAATAATAAGACTAACAGAATATTACGAAAGTGGTAAACCTTTACCTTGGAAGCGAATTCACAAGGTGCCGGATTATGCGTATTTCAATCATAGTGTGCATGTAAATAATGGTATTGAATGTGCTACTTGCCATGGTGCTGTTGCACAGATGGATGTTGTTCAACAAGTAAAAGGATTTACAATGGGTGATTGTTTAGCTTGCCATCGTAACCCGGAACAGCATCTTCCTTATTTGGAAAAAGTTAAAGTTGGACCTGAAAATTGCGCTGCTTGTCATAGATAAAGAGTTTATTATGAAAAATAAAATTAACAGAAGAAAATTTTTCGGTTTAACCGCAATTGTAACATTTGGCTCAGCAATTTTTGCAAAGTCTCCTCTGAAATTTGTCGAAAAATCCGAAAGAATAATTTTGAATAAAAAAGTTAAACTGCATCCATCAGCAGTAAAGAGAACTAAATAAGGTTTGGTAGAATGTCTGAAAACAAAAAAGTAATTAACCCAAATTTTTGGCGAAGCTTAAAAGAATATCATGATAATGATGTAGTTTTTACAGCTAAGGTAAATGAGTTTAAAGAAGGTGTTACAGATGAATTCGAACCTTCTGAAATCAGTCCTGTTTCAAGAAGAAAATTTTTAGCATTATTGTCTGCATCTGCAGCCTTTGCAGTAACCTCGTGTACTGATTATCGTGATAAAGGTGAGATAATTCCTTACACAAAAAGACCCGAAGGAATTCTACCAGGCAAACCTAATTTTTATGCTTCGACGTGTACAGCCTGTGAACAGAATTGCGGAATTTTAGTTAAGACACGTGAAGGCAGACCGGTTAAAGTGGATGGAAATCCTGATCATCCAATAAATAAAGGAAAGCTTTGTACAACCGGACAAGCAAGCATTCTAAATTTATATGATCCGGATAGATTACAAAATCCGTTAAAAGGAAAATCAAAAACCGACTGGAACGAAGTTGATTCTGCGGTTATCTCTTCATTTAAGAAATCTGTTAGTGAAGGGAAAGAAATAGCAGTGTTAACCGGATTAATAACTTCACCGACAACAGCAAAATTGTTGAATGAATTTGCCGCTGCTTATCCTACCGCGAAAATATATTCATACGGATTATTTACCAATAAAAATAGATTAGATGCATGGAAAGAATCTTATGGCAGTGATTCAGTCCCGGCAATTGATTTTGAAAAAACCGATGTGATATTATCACTCGAATCTGATTTTTTGGGAAGAGAAGGTTCAACAGTTGAAAATATGCGAAAGTATTCTTCTCGACGTGATGTAATGAAAAATGCTAATTTCAATCGACTCTATGTTGCAGAAGGCGGAATGAGCTTAACCGGTATGAATGCCGATTATCGACTCAGAGTAAAACCTAATCTGCAATTGGAATTTGTTTTATCATTAGCTAATGAAATTGCATTAAAGAGAAATGCATCGGAAATTGATTTGAGCGGAAATGCATTGTCTCTCGTTTCAAAATATAATCTGAATGAATATGTTGAAAAGTATTCTCTAAATGAAAAATATGTTAATAACCTTGTTTTTGATTTAATTCAAAATAAAGGTAAGGCAATTGTTTATGCCGGTGATACATTATCCAAAGAAACCCATTTAGCGGTTAATTTATTGAATGAAATTTTAGGTAATACTCCGGTTTATAGTAATTCAACAGCAACTTTACAAAAACCTATTGCATCGACTAAAGAGATAAAAGAATTAATTTCAAAAATGAATTCGGGTAAAGTTGGTGTTGTCATCCATTTTGATACTAACCCGGTTTATCATTTACCTAAAGTTTTGGGATACGCTGAAGCTTTATCAAAAGTTGACTTAAGTCTTACTTTATGTCAAACAGTTAATGAGACTTCCGTAATTAGTAATTATACACTTCCAATTCATCATGATTTGGAAAGCTGGAATGATTTCCTGACAAGAGATAATATATATAGTTTACAGCAGCCTGTTATTGCTCCTTTGTTTGATTCAAGACAGAAAGAATCTGTATTAATGCAATGGTTAAATGAAAACGATGAATATACCGAAGATATTTATCACAAATATCTTAAGAGCAGTTTTGAAAAAAATATCTATTCGAAGTTCGACACTCCTACAGACTTTAAAACTTTTTGGTATACAGCATTACATGATGGTGTGCTTGAATTAAAAAATAATCCATCACCGTTATCATTCAATAGCAATTCACTAAATAATATTAAGGTAGAGAATAATAACGCAATAACATTGCATCTTCAAAAAAATTACTTTATTGGTGACGGAAGATTTGCAAATAACGGATGGCTGCAGGAAACTCCGCACCCCGTATCAAAAATTGCATGGGATAATTATGCCGCAGTTTCACCATCAACTGCATCAAAACTATCAATTGAAAATGATGATGTAATCAAAATAGAAGCTAACGGAGAACAAATAGAAATAGCTGCATTTGTTCAACCCGGTATGGCAGAAGATCTAATTGTGATTGAACTTGGATACGGAAGGACTGAAGCCGGTGATGTCGGAAGTAACGTGGGATTTAATGCTAATAATTTTATTGTCTACAGTAATAATGAAGTTGAATACATTTTAAAAAATGTAAAAATTTCTAAAACCGGTAAACGATATTCATTAGCTTCAACTCAAGAACATCATGCAATTGATGATACCTTCGTAAAAGACTTTCATTATATCAGAAAGATTATTCAAGAAGGTACGCTTGAAGAGTATAAAGAAAATCCAAGCTTCTTAAGTAAAAACAAGTATGAAATTTTTGATATAACACAGCCCCATATATATGAAGGATTAAAATGGGGAATGGCAATAGATCTAAATAAATGTACAAGTTGTGCGGCATGTGTAACTTCTTGTAATGTTGAAAATAACGTTCCGGTTGTTGGCAAAGATCAAGTTGCAAGGGGTCGTGAAATGCAATGGATGCGAATTGATAGATATTATTCTGGTACACCAGAAGAACCGGTAGTAAGTGCTCAACCAATGTTATGTCAACATTGCGATAATGCTCCCTGCGAAAATGTGTGCCCCGTGAATGCAACAAATCATAGTTCCGATGGCTTGAACCAAATGGCTTATAACAGATGTGTCGGTACAAGATACTGTGCTAATAACTGTCCGTATAAAGTACGTAGATTTAATTTCTACAATTTCAGAGATAGCTTTGCAAACGCATATTATGAAAATGATTTGACTGCTCTTGTTAATAATCCTGAAGTCACGGTTAGATCACGCGGTGTTATGGAAAAATGTACTTTCTGTGTTCAAAGAATTATGGACGAAAGAGAAAATGCTATCAGAGATGGACGTGAAATAATCGGAGATAATGTTAAAACCGCATGCCAGGTTGCTTGTCCAACCGATGCTATTGTATTTGGTAATATCAACGATTCAAAATCTGATATAGCAAAATATAGAGCGCATGAACTTGGTTATCACGTTCTCGAATCGCTTAATGTGAGACCAAACGTAACATACTTAGCTAAATTAAGAAATACTCACTCGGAGGAAGTCTAGTGCAGACTGTTGACTACTCGCAAGAATTAGCTGTCATTGAAAAAAGACCTTCTTTAAGGGAAATAGACGAAATTATTTCCAAACCGTTAGAGACAAAACCTGATAAAAAATATTATCTAGCTCTAAGTATTACAGTTGCAATGTTGATGATTGGTGTTGTCGGTTTAGGGTTGTCTTTCTACTACGGAACTGGTTTGTGGGGAAACAACAATCCTGTTGGATGGGGTTTCCCGATTGTAAATTTCGTTTTCTGGGTTGGTATTGGTCATGCCGGTACTTTGATTTCCGCTATTCTATTCTTATTCAGACAGAAGTGGAGAACCGGAATCGCTCGTTTTGCTGAAGGTATGACGATATTTGCAGTAATGACTGCCGGAATTTTTCCGCTCATACACGTTGGTCGTCCTTGGTTAGCCGGTTATTTATTCCCTTATCCAAATCAACATTCATTGTGGGTAAATTTTTCTTCTCCTTTGCTTTGGGATGTGTTTGCTGTATCAACATATTTTACGGTATCATTAATATTTTGGTATGTTGGGCTTATACCCGATTTTGCTACTCTTCGAGATAGAACAGCAAATAAAATTAAAAAAATAACTTACTCCATTTTCAGTTTGGGATGGCGTCATTCGAACCGCCATTGGCAGCATTATGAAATGGTTTATTTAATATTAGCAGGTTTTGCAACACCGCTTGTTTTATCTGTTCATACAATTGTTAGTTTTGATTTTGCTATTTCGATTATACCGGGCTGGCATACAACTATATTTCCACCTTACTTTGTTGCAGGCGCTGTTTTCTCCGGATTTGCAATGGTACAAAATGTTCTCATCTTTATTAGAAAGATTTTCAATTTTGAGCATATTATTACTCTCGATACTCTTGAGAAGATGAACAAAATAATTTTGTTAACCGGAAGTATGGTTGGTTATGCTTATGCAATGGAGTTTTTTATTGCGTGGTATTCCGGCGTTCAACCTGAGCAATTTGCATTTATTAACCGGGCGTTCGGGCCGTATGCTTGGGCTTATTGGATTATGGTTACATGTAATGTCGTATTCCCTCAATTATTCTGGATTAAAAAAATACGTAGAACTATTCCGGTTATGTTTGTAATTGCTGTATTAGTTAATGTTGGTATGTGGTTCGAACGATTTGTGATTACAGTTACTTCCTTATCACGAGATTATCTGCCTTCAAGCTGGGCTTATTATACTCCAACTCTTACAGACTTTGCAATATTAATTGGAAGTTTTGGTCTATTCTTTACTCTTATGTTATTATTCACGAAGACATTACCGGTCGTATCTATCGCCGAAGTAAAAGCAGTTTTAGAAGATTCGCAACCTTCACATAAGGATCATTGATGATGAGTGAAAAAGTTTTATTTGCTATAACGGCTATATTTAATACTCCCGATGAGATAATAAACGCGGCAGAAAAAACTGCAGAGAAGGGTTATAAAAAATTTGACGTAAATACACCGTACCCGATTCACGGCATGCCTAATGCGATGAAATTGGGTAGATCTAAATTAGGATTTGCTGCATTAGTATTTGGTCTTAGCGGAACTCTTGCCGCTTTACTAATGACTTTTTGGATGTCGGCAATTGATTATCCCACAATTATTGGCGGTAAGCCATATTTCGCTTTCCCTAAATATGTCCCGATTATGTTTGAAGTTACTGTTTTGGCTGCAGCAATTGGGACGGTAGTTACAATGTTGTTTTTCTTTTTCAAATTCCCGAACAACTCTCATCCGCTGCATGATACCGATTACATGAAAAAAGTATCAACCGAGAAATACGGTATTAATATTCAAGCAGATGATGAACTTTTTAATGTAGAAGAAATAAGAAAATTATTCTCTGACCTAGGTGCGGCTGAAGTAGGAGAAATTTATTGGGATGAAGAGGAGATAAACACATCTCCAAAAATCTTAGAACCAAAATTTCTTGGATTTCTCGCGGTCACTGCAATTATTATTTCCGGTACTACTTATTTTGGACTGAATAAATTGATGTTCATGGTTCCGTTTAATTGGATGATGGAACAAGATAAAGCTATTCCTCAAGAAACTACAAATGTTTTTGTTGATGGATTCTCAATGAGAATGCCGGTTGAAGGAACAATCTCAAGAGGATCAATTCCGTATCCATATTATGGTAAACCGGAATTAGCTGAAAAGCTTATGATTAATCCTTTAGATTATACGGAAGAAAATTTAGCATTGGGTAAAAAGAAGTATGATGTTTTCTGCAGTCCATGCCATGGTTATTTCGGAGAAGGGGACAGCAGGTTAAGGGG
Source organism: uncultured Melioribacter sp. (assembly GCA_964387045.1). Lineage (GTDB taxonomy): Bacteria > Bacteroidota > Ignavibacteria > Ignavibacteriales > Melioribacteraceae > SURF-28. The sequence goes on from CAYLVF010000108.1 coordinate 7,476, forward strand.
GCAATATCCTAATCCGCCTTCTATTCATTCGGAAAAGGTTAGGACTTGGAGTGACGGAAGAATTTATCATGTATTAACGGAAGGACAAAATGTAATGCCTTCTTACTCAACACAAATGACACGTGAGGAAAAGTGGGCAACTATTTTATACATCAGGGCATTGCAGCGCGCACTAAATGCTA
>CAYLVF010000109.1:0-7642 GCA_964387045.1 uncultured Melioribacter sp.
GAATTAAATGAAAGAGTTGCTTAACTTATTGTCTACTTTTCGGGGGAAAGATCACAACTCTAAAAAACGGGTTATAAGGTGATGGCGCTCCGTTAAAACCTCCACAACTCATGACATCATATCCCCCCAATCCGTAATGATTACGTAGAAAAATCCCACTATGATCAATATCCGGGAAGTTAAACTCTCCATGCCCAAGTTCATGAGTATACACATTCCTTAATACTGAACCGCTACTGCCTCTACTTTGCCTATTAACAATAATTTCAATAGGGTTTCCATTACTGTCTAAATCGGAAGTGGTATAAGTAATATCGCAAACAACACCTCCACTCTTAGGACCAATGGAAACAAAATGAATAGGAACTTTTCCATCACCATTATAATCATAATTATTAAAATCATAACGAGAATCAGCATCTGCAAGTACACCTATGATATTAAAATAATTGTGAACATGACCGTTTGGTGATCCTGGCGAATTGCCGCACAGACCGTTAAAAGGAACATCATATGAATTTGGCATTTCAAATGCATTACCAGTTGTATCTTCTAAAAGAACTATATCAAGAGAATAATTATCGAATGTAGAGGCAGCAATAAAATCTTCCGAAAAAGTTACTGCATCATAAACCCACGTTGGTATAGTCGTAGAAGCGTTAGAATCTACAGCTAAAATTACTATATCCGTTATTGTTGTCACTCCGGACTGTACTGTTGCTTGTGCTTTAGTTGGCGTTGAAAGAATCGCGTCGTTTATAGAATTTGTTTGAGCAAAAGAAACGACACTAAATACTAATAATATTCTTAACATAGCAAAATTTTTTATTTTCATTTCTTTCTCCTATTTAAATATTAGTTGTCGTTATTTTGTTAGTACCATTTTTCTTACCGAATAATTGTTATTTTGAATTAACTGGTAATAATACACTCCGCTGCTTAGGTTATATTTCTCTGCATTAAATACTATTTCATATTCACCTGCTGGTTTTTCACCGTTAAATAAAACTGCTATTCTTCTGCCTAACGAATCATATACTATTAATTTTACATTACTAGTTTGCTTAACAACATAACTAATAGTTGTTGATGGGTTAAAGGGATTCGGGTAGTTTTGTCTTAATGAAAAGGAAATTGGTTGTTGAGAGAAGTTTTCATCTGTGACCGAGGTAACCGTATCTCCGTTTTCATCTACCAATAAATATGAGATAAAGAGATTACTCGTATTATCTGCACTGTCAGGGTGTAAAGGTACATTTCTATTGGATGAAAATATTAGGATTTTCCCGTCGGAAGATATCCATGGGTAATACTCTCCCCCTCTTTTAGTAATGTTAACCCATGGAACGGTTTGAGTATTAATATTGAGATAAAAAACATCTCCCCAATAATTTGTCGTAGTATCCCAATAGGTTACACACAAATCTATCGCCCACTCTTTTTCCCATCTTCTTTTACCGAAGTACATCTTTTTCTTATCACCTGTCAGGCTTAATCCATACATTTCCGCTCCACCTATTGGGTGGTACCAGAAACTATCTGCTTTTTCCCACTGCCCTGTATTCTTATCTAAAACATATAAATTTGGATATCGTGTTTGCTGGGTTACATAGATTGTATCCTTACTAACCTCATAAATATATAAATCGTGTCCTTCAGTATTTATATTGGGACCCATATTGAAAGCTTCAGACCAATCATTAAGCGTATCATCCCAATCGGAATACCATAAATCCCAGCCTCCAAATCCACCCCAGCCTGTGATGTATAATTTTTTTCCATCTTTACTAATAGAAGGAAATCTAGTTGCAACACCACCGGGATTAATATTTGAATTAAGCATCTCAGGTTCTTGCCATTTATCATTTTCTTTGACTGAGCAATAAACACCATCACCCATATCTAAATATAGTGTATCCAGGTTTGGTGTTAATGATGGAGACTCTAACCACATGTAGGGTTTGTTAAAAACAGAATCAAGTAAAACCGGTTCACTCCATATTTCTGGTGCTTTAGACCAGTCTTGAGAAAAGATTGAGGGGATAAAGAGCATTAAATAGATTAAAAGATTTTTTAACATTTTCATTTTCCATTTCCTTTTAAAAGTTTTGTCTTGTTGAAAGTTAGATTAAATAAATTTCTTTTTCATTCTGCACCTCCAATTTGTTTAAAATTAAAAAAACTATTCCGGTTTTCATATTCTTATTATTTATAATAGAAGTAATCAACTAGAAAATCAATCCGAACTTATATGTATTTTTTATTTTAAACTTACTTTTTCGATGGATTTCGGAGGGGATAATTTTTTGTCCTATTATTGATATTACGTTGGATTTTGGAATTATTGCCGTAGATGACTACTACTCGACAATACATATTTAGAGTAATGAGAAGTCAAAAACTGCTCACTTAAAAATTAAGCTTCTAGTTTTTCCTCTTCTTCAATAAATTTTTCTAGCAAATCTATATCATCTTTACTTCCGATATAAATCGGCACACGTTGATGAAGCTCGGTTGGTTTATATTCAAGTATTCTTTTCTTTTTACCATCGGTAGCTTTCCCGCCCGCTGCTTCAACAATAAATGCCATCGGGTTGCATTCATAAACTAAACGAAGTTTTCCGTTTGGGTTTCTTTTATCGGCGGGGTACATAAAAATTCCACCGTATAAAAGATTACGGTGAATATCGGCAACCATTGAACCGATATAACGTGATTTATATGGTTTCTCATGGTTATCCCATGCCTGAAGATGTTTAATATATTTTTTAAGACCGGGATGCCAATATTTATAGTTGCCTTCATTAATACTATAAATTCCCCCGCGTGGTTTCATTTTGATATTTTCGTGAGAAAGTAAAAATTCACCGAAAGCCGGATCAAGAGTAAAACCATGAACTCCATGACCTGCAGTATATACAAAAATAGTACTCGAGCCGTAAACAATATATCCGGCAGCGACCTGGTTAATACCGGGCTGCAGACAATCTTCCATAGTACCGGGATTACCATTATCCGGCGTAATCCTTTTGAAGATTGAAAAGATTGTACCAATACTAACATTTGCATCTATGTTAGACGAACCATCCAAAGGATCAAATAGAATTACATATTTACCTATCTTATGTTTTGCGGGAATGTGAATGATATCTTCCTCTTCTTCGGAAGCCATAACACAAAAATGCCCTGTATGATCAAGTGCTCTAATCAAAGTATCGTGTGCAAACATATCAAGTTTTTTTACTTGCTCTCCATGAACATTTTCATCACCGGTGAAACCAAGGATATCGGCAAGTCCGGCTTTGTTAACTTCAAGCGAAATTACTTTAGCAGCTAAACCGATTTGATTAAGAATTGCGGAAAGTTCCCCGGTTGCAGACGGATGAAGTTTTTCTCCTTCATCGATGTGGCGGGGTAAAGTCATGAAACGTGTTTTTGCCATCTCCTCCTCCCTCGTTTAGGTGGCTTTAACAACCTCCTGATCTTTATACTGTAGTTGGTATAATTTATAATAAATCCCTTGCTTTGCAAGTAAATCTTGATGAGTTCCTATTTCTCGAATTTCGCCTTTATGAAGCACAACAATTTTATCCGCATTTTGAACAGTTGACAAACGGTGAGCTACAATAATGGATGTTCTTCCAACCAATAGTTTCTCGATTGCTTGTTGAATTAATATTTCCGATTCTGTATCAATGCTTGAAGTCGCTTCATCTAAAATAAGAACTTGCGGATTATAAGCCAAAGCTCTTGCAAAAGAAATTAATTGTTTTTGACCCACACTTAATGTAGCTCCTTTTTCTTTTACTTCCTCATCGTACTTGTTTGGAAGTTTCTCGATGAATTTATCCGCACCAACAATCCTTGCCGCTTCTATAATCTTTTCATCTGTGATATCGGGTGAGTTCAAACTGATATTTGATTTAATAGTACCGGAAAACAAAACTACATCCTGCAAAACAATAGAAATAAACTTACGAAGATCACGTTTATCAATCTGTGTTATGTCAACACCGTCAACTAAAATTTGTCCTTTTTGAATATCATAAAACCGGGTAAGAATATTAATGATGCTTGTTTTCCCTGCACCGGTATGTCCAACAAGAGCAATTGATTCGCCGGGATTAATTTTTAACGAAACATTTTTTAAAACGTTTTCATCGGGGTTATAAGCAAACCACACATTTCTGAACTCAATCTCCCCCTTAATCTGTTTAAATTCTTTTGGGTGGTCCGGATTTTTAATCAATGTTTTGTTATCGAGCAATTTAAAAATACGTTCCGAAGATGCCATCGCGGTTTGCATAATGTTATACTTTTCCGAAAGGTCTCTAATCGGTCTGAAAAACATTTCGGTATATTGAATAAAAGCAAACAACACGCCGATAGTCATAGCATTTTGTACAACTTCCCCGCCGCCGTACCAAATAATCAAGGCGATTGCTAATGAACTTAGTATTTCAACAACGGGAAAAAATACAGCATAATAAAAAATTGATGCAATATTTGCTTTCTTATGATCAGCGTTTATACCGGAAAATTTTTTTAACTCATCTTTTTCTTTTGTAAAGATTTGTACAATGTTCATCCCGGTAACGTGCTCTTGCATATAAGAGTTTAATCTAGCAAGATGAAATCGAACATCTCGATATACTTCTCTCACTTTTCTTCTGAAGAGAAATGTTGCATAAATTAAAATAGGCAGCACTGATAAAGTAACAAGCGAAAGGTCCCATGACATAAAAAACATAAAAATGAGAATCCAAAGTATTATGAAGATGTCACTAAAAACCATCACAATACCTGAAGAAAATAATTCGTTGAGAGCTTCGACATCGTTTGTAGTCCTTGTTACTAACCTGCCAATAGGAGTTTTATCAAAAAATCTTAGAGCCAATTTTTGTATGTGCGAAAATATTTGAACACGCAGATCATAGATAATTTTCTGTCCCATTAACTGCGTATAGTATGTAAGGAAATATTGTATGAAAGATTGAAAAAGAAGCACCCCGATAAGCAGAAGCGAGATTATCAGTAACCCGTTGTAATCACTGTGAGCAATGTAATCATCAACGGCTACTTTAGTTAAGTAAGGGCGCAGCGGACCAAGTGCTGCAACAACAACGTTAAGAATAATCGCCAGAACAACATATTTTTTATATGGCTTTACATAATTAAGCAGCCGCTTCATTAATTTTGCGTCGTACGCTTTACCTAATATTTCGTCGTCAACTACATTCATAAAATTAATTCAGTTCTTTCAATTCTTCTTCGAGCAATTGTTTGAAGTGCAGATCGGCATAAATACCGCCGAGTGCAACGAGTTCTTCGTGTTTACCTTGTTCAATAATTTTGCCTTCATGCAGTACAAATATTTTATCTGCATCTTTAACGGTAGAAATTCTGTGACTTATAATTATACTTGTTCTTTCCTTCATAAATTCTTTCAGTCTTTTTAATATTTCTTCTTCAGTATTTGTATCCACCGAAGAAAATGAATCATCAAGAATAAGAATTTTAGGATCGATAGCTAAAGCTCTTGCAAGACAAGAACGTTGTTTTTGTCCGCCGGATAAAGTTATCCCTCTTTCTCCGAGCATTGTTTCAAACCCATTTGGGAAATCAATAACATCATTATTGATTTGAGAAATTTCCGCAACGGTTTCAATTAATTTGTTATCCCCGTTTTTTGTTCCGTAAAGTATATTGTTTTTCAGTGTATCGGAAAAAAGGAAAGTCTCTTGGGGTACAAAACCAATATTCTGCCTAAGCACCTTTAAAGGAATTGTTTCGATCGGATGGTTGTCAATTAAAATTTCGCCTTCGGTTTTCTCGAATAATCTTGATATTAAATTTATTAAAGTAGTTTTGCCCGAACCTGTTTTACCAATAATTGCGGCTGTTTCTCCCGGTTCAATAGTTAAATTTATTTTTTCCAACACATCGGGCAAACTATTCTTATACCTGAATGAAACATTTTTAAATTCAATTTTTCCTTTGACGGAATTAATAGTATAGCGTGTTTTATTGGAATCGGAAATCTCCACATCTTCATTAAATATTTTTATCAATCTCTTCATACTTGCAGAAGCCTGTTGAATTATATTCAAGATCCATCCGAATGCGATCATTGGCCAGATCAGCATTCCTAAGAAAAGAACAAATGCTGTTATATCACCAAGCGTCAATTTATTATCAATTACCATCGTACCGCCGATCCAAACAACTATAATAATTGAAATCCCGGCAATGGTATAAAGTATCGGCTGAAACAGTGCTTGAATTTTTACCTTATCCATTGTCTTCTTTAGGTAATCTTCACTTTGTTTTGTAAATGCCTCTATCTCGCCTTCTTCCCTAATGTAAGATTTGATCACTCTAATTCCCGCAAAATTTTCTTGCGCTTTTGTTGTCAGGTCAGAAAAACTTTCTTGAATAAGAGTAAATTTTTTGTGAATTCTTTTACTCAGTTGATAGACAAAAAACGATAGAAACGGAAGAGGAACCAATGTGTAGAATGTAAGCAGCGGACTAATCGTGACCATTATTGCAATGATGATAACAAACTTTGAAACCGTGTCAACAGAATACATAACGGCGGGACCAACATACATTCTAACGGCACTAATATCGTTTGTAGCATGTGCCATTATATTGCCGGTTGAATTATTTTGAAAGTACCTGTAAGATAACTTTTGAATGTGTGCCCAGAAATCCTGACGAAGATCATACTCAATTTCGCGGGATACAACAATAATTGTTTGTCGAATTAAATACCGGAAAATACCTGCAATAACTGCTGCGATAAATATCATCAATCCATATTCAAAAAGTCTGCCGTAACTAACTTCCTGCTGAATTGCATCTATACCATCACGCAAAAATATGGGTATGAAAACCTGCGCTGCATTGGATATAAGAATAAACAGAAAACCCAACGCAAGGCTTTTTTTGTAACGAAGAAAATATTTATTCAAATAAGATAAACTGTCCATATAAAGAATTTACCAATCTCGCATAGATGTCTTAGAAATTAACTAATCAATAACTTTAAAACCGGTATATTTTTGAAGAACTTCCGGCACAATTATTTTCCCTTCGGGGGTTTGATAATTTTCTAAAAGCGAAACCATTAAACGGCTTGTAGCTAACCCGGAACCATTAAGTGTGTGTACGAAATCTAATTTCTTATTCTCGGTTTTGCGATACCTAATATTTGCACGTCTCGCTTGAAAATTTTCAAAGTTGCTGCAAGATGAAGCTTCAAGCCATTTATTTTCAGCAGGTGACCAGGTTTCAATATCGTAACATTTTGCCGCGGCAAAACTTAGATCACCCGAACATAACATTAAAATTCTATATGGAATTTTTAATGCCTTCAAAATATCTTCAGCATCGTTTGTGATGCTTTCCAATTCGTCATAGGAAGTTTCCGGTTTAACCAGCTTTACCATTTCCACTTTGTTGAATTGATGCACACGTAAAAAACCTTTCGATTCTTTGCCGTATGATCCGGCTTCTCTTCTGAAACATGCCGTATATCCAACATAATTTATCGGTAATTGGTTCTCTTCTAAAATTTCATTACGATGTAAATTTGTAATCGGTACTTCGGCAGTCGGAATTGTAAATAAATCATCTT
>CAYLVF010000110.1:0-4408 GCA_964387045.1 uncultured Melioribacter sp.
GACAGTAATGACAACCAAAGATTTGATGACGAAGACCTTCAGGCAAAGGTAAAAACCTGTAAAGAGATAGTCTCGGCAGGTCAAACTTTTTCTTATCTTGAAAACATTGAAGAAACTATTGAACTCTGTTTAGAATACGATTTTGTTGAAGACGGATTATTCTTATGCGAGGCAGTGCTAGAGATCACACCTTACAATTCCGAAGTATGGCAGTTCAAAGGAATGTTGTTAAACAACAAATTTGATTTTGAAAACGCATACGATGCATTCAATAAGTCTCTTTCGCTTAATCCCAATGATGTTGAGTCGTTAATTAACAAATCCATCGCTGAAGAGAATCTAAACTTATTCCACGATTCGATTGAAACACTGAACAAAGCATTAGCTCTCGAACCGAATAACGAGGAAGTGGTTTTTGGTCTCGGTCTTATTAACGAGCGTCAGGAAAATTATCAGGTAGCTATCGAGTATTTCAAGAAAGCAATCGATATGGATAAATCATATTCGGAAGCATGGTATGAGCTAGGGTATTGTTACGAAAGTCTTGACGAACTTGATGAAGCATTAAAAGTTTACGAAAAATTTCTTGACTTAGAACCACATAGCCCAACGGGCTGGTATAATAAGGGAATAGTTCAAGTAAGAATGGGTGAATTTTCTCGTGCGGCTGACAGCTTTGAATTATCCATTGCTCTAAAAGATGACTTTGCAAGTTCTTGGTTTAACCTAGGTGTGGCATATGCAAATATGAATAAATTAACCGACTCGTTAAGTGCATTTAAAAAGGCGGCAGAGCTTGATCCTTATGATGAAGCAATTTATTTAAATATCGGACAAGCATACGAAGACCTCAGCGATCTTAATATGGCACTCAGAAATTACTCGAAAGCTATTGAGATGGATGAAGATTATTATGAGGCTTATCTTGCAAGAGGTTATTGTTATGACATGCTCGGAAAATATAGATTAGCTTTACGCGATTTTAACAAAGCAATTTCTATTACTACAAATCCGACCGATGCATGGTCTGCAAGAGCCGATTTAGAATACTCGCTTGGTCATCTTCAAGATTCAATTCAATGCTATATTCATGCAATCGAATCGGATTATAAAAATTTTAGCGCATGGTTCAAACTTGCCGAAACTTATATAGAAATCGGTTCATGGTTAGATGCGTTAGCAGCATTTGAAGAATGTTTAAATCTAAAGCCGGACCATGCTAATAGTTATTACGGTAAAGCCAAAATATTTTTTCTTTTGAACAGGACAACAGAAGCAATCTCATGTTTAAAATCTGCTTTCAAACTAGATCCGACAATAAGAAACGATTTTGCTAAAGAATATCCCGAAGTGAAAACTTCGAAGCTCTTTAACAAGTTAATTCAAGAAAATTAATCTCATTTCTCTAATGCAATCTTTGAACAAATTTAATCATACTACTCAGATAGTCGGTGTAATGGGGCACCCGATCAAGCATTCATTTTCACCTTTAATGCATAACATTTCTTTTGAGATGCTCGGACTCAATTACATCTACCTTCCTTTCGATGTTACGGTAACCAACTTAAAAACAGCATTAAAAGGAATGGTTGCTCTCGGCATAAGAGGAGTCAATGTTACTCTTCCGCTTAAGGAAAAGATTGCACAATATTTAACGGATATATCGGATGAAGCTAATATTATAGGTTCGGTTAACACGGTTGTAAATGATAACGGTGTGCTTCAAGGCTACAATACCGATGTCTATGGAATAATTGAAACACTTGCCCCGTTTAAAGATGAGATTACAGGTAATTCCGTTACGGTAATAGGTTCAGGCGGTTCTTCGCGCAGCGTGCTTTATGCTCTAATTAAGGATTTTAAACCTGGTAAAATTAATATCGTTAATCGAACTGCAGATAAAGCCGAATCGTTAAAAGAATATTTTAGAACAAAAATGCTTTTTGAGAATATCTCTGCATTTGAATTAATCCCCCCTGATCTTGTATCACTTTTTAATGAATCTAAATTGATTATAAATACTACATCTATAGGAATGTCACCGGAAGTGGATGATTCTCCCACAAACATTGATGAATCATTTAATAAAGACCAGATTGTTTTTGATGTTGTTTATAATCCTTTGCAGACAAAATTTCTTAAGATGGCTGAATCAAAAGGAGCAATTGCCTTGAACGGTTTGAAGATGTTTGTCGAACAAGGAGCAAAATCCTTCGAACTTTGGACAGATCAAAAAATGCCGATAGATAAAATTTACCATACAATCAAATCATATATGGAATCTTAGCTAAGCATTTCAACGGATTTCTTAAATCTTTCCACTGCTCTTTCCAGGTTTTCAATTGAACTTGCATACGAAACTCTCAAGTATCCTTCGGCACCGAAAGCGCTTCCCGGAACTACAGCAATTTTTGCTTCCTTCAAAAGATGCATAGCAAAATCGAAAGAGTGCTCTATTTTAAAAACATCAGATTTCCTATGAAATAACTTTGTGATATTTGGGAAGAGGTAAAAAGCTCCTTCAGGTTTGTTGCATGTGATACCTTCAATTTTATTTAATTCAGCATGCAGGTAATTACGCCGCTTTTCAAATTCTTGGCGCATATATTCAACAACATCCTGCGGACCCAAAAATGCTTCAATAGCAGCTTGCTGAGAAATTGAAGATGCATGAGAAGTTGAATGACTTTGTAACTTGTTTATTCCGTCAACTACATTTTTCTGTGCAGCGGTATATCCAATTCTCCAACCGGTCATTGCATATGCTTTTGAAACACCGTTAATTAAAATTGTACGACGTTTTGTATCTTCACCCAATGTTGGGAAACTTGTAAACTTAAAATCATCATAAGTAAGTTTGTCATATATCTCATCTGCAATAACAAATATGTGATGCCTTGACATTATTTCTGCAATTTCCTCAAGTTCTTCTTTTGTATAAGCCGAACCGGTTGGATTGGAAGGATTACATAATATCATTGCTCTTGTATAAGGTGTAATAGCATCTATCAATTGCTGCGGGGTCATTTTAAAATTGTTTTCTTCCGATGTTTGAACAATTACAGGGGTACCATGAGCTAGTGTAACCATTTGCGGGTACGAAACCCAATACGGTGCGGGAATAATAACTTCATCATCAACATGAACAGTTGCCATAATAGTATTGTAAACACTCTGTTTTGCACCGTTTGAAACTATTATTTCATCAAGTTCGTAGCGGAGATCGTAATCGCGAATTAGACTCTGTTGAATGGCTTTTCTAAGTTCGACGGTACCGGAGTTAATAGTATATTTTGTATGTTCTTCATCTATAGCTCGTTTAGCAGCATCTTTTATATTTTGCGGTGTGGGAAAATCAGGTTCACCCACACTTAAATCGATAACATCTTCGCCCCTTGCTTTCATTGCTTTTGCTTCACCGGCAACGCGCATTGTTGGTGATACACCAACTTTATCTATTCTTTTGCATACTGAAAGTTCATTTACTCTCATTTGACAGCCCTCTATTTAAATTGCAGCAAATATAAAGGTTGAGTAGGTTAGATGAAAGATGAATTATGGTTAATGACAATTTTTATTTTACATTTTTAACCGGATGATCCTAGCTAGGTTATGAACTATGCGAGGCTGTCTCAAAAGTAAAGTTTATTATAAAATTGGAACACTGATGCCGCAGATTTAATCTGATTTCCACAGATTTTTTTATTTGATATTTACTTTTGATACAGCCTCTGCGGGTTTTGTATATCAAAAATATTTTGAACAATCAACTTGAAAAGAAAGTATGTTTGTTATTGTTTTGAACCTTCATAAAAAATTATTAGTGATATGAATATTGTTGAAAAAATATCGAAAGAATTACAATTAAAACAAGAGCAAATCAAAACTGTTTTCGCTCTTTTTGATGATGGCGCTACTGTTCCGTTTATTGCGCGTTATAGGAAAGAACATACCGGCGGTTTAGATGAAGATCAACTTCGTGATATAGAAGACCGCCGCAATTATCTTATACTGCTTGAAGATAGAAAGAAAACAATTCTTGCAAGTATCGAAGAACAGGGCAAGCTCACCGACGAATTAAAAGAAAAAATAATAGCAGCGGAAATATTACGAGAGGTCGAAGATCTTTATCTTCCCTATAAACCGAAAAGAAAAACACGCGCTACAATTGCAATTGCAAAAGGACTTGAACCATTAGCCGAATTTATTTTGAATAATCTTCACTTTAAAGGAAGGCTTGAAGATGAAGCTGAAAAGTATATCAATATAGAAAAAGAAGTAAACACAGTTGAAGAAGCAATACAAGGTGCAAAAGATATTATCGCAGAAAGGATTTCCGAAGATGCAGAAGTACGTCAACTTGTTAGGGATTTTCTTTTAGAGAATTCAAAAATCGTTTCAAAAAAAG
>CAYLVF010000110.1:4418-7607 GCA_964387045.1 uncultured Melioribacter sp.
AACTTGAAAAAAGAGGAGCTGGACAAAAACAAAAAGGATGTATATGAAATTTATCACGAATTTGAAATTGAAATCAAAAAGATAAAACCATACCAAGTGCTTGCAATAAATAGAGGTGAGAAAGAAAAATATCTGAAAGTAGTTTTGAGTTACGATCATCCCAAAATTGTCAATGAAATTTATGATAAATTTTTCGGTACTGGTAAAAATGTTTTTGAAGATATGCTGCAAGATGTAACGGAAGATTCATTTAGCAGGTTAATATTTCCCTCAATAGAAAGAGATGTACGCAGTGAACTTACGGAAAAAGCAGATTTACACGCAGTTGAAATTTTTGCATCCAATTTAAGACAATTACTATTGCAGCCTCCGTTTACAAATAAAATGATAATGGGAATTGACCCGGGATTTGTTTCGGGCTGTAAAGTTGCAGTGATTGATCATACCGGTAAATATTTGGAAGGGGATACAATTTACCCGCATCCGCCGCAGAAGCGAATTGATCAAGCTAAGCAAATCGTACTTCAGTTAACAAAAAAACATAAAGTTGAATTGATCTCGATTGGCAACGGAACAGCAAGTCGTGAAACAGAATCGATGATTGCCGATTTAATTACCGATAATAAATTGCAATGTTATTATTTAATAACAAACGAAGCGGGCGCCTCGGTTTATTCAGCATCAAAAATTGCAAAAGAAGAATTCCCCGATTTGGATGCATCGCAACGAGGTAATATTTCAATTGCACGAAGAGTTCAAGATCCGTTAGCCGAGCTTGTTAAAATTGATTCGAAATCGATCGGCGTTGGTTTATATCAACATGATGTAGATCAAAAATTATTAAATAAAAAGTTGGATGATGTAGTTGTCAGTTGTGTCAATTATGTGGGAGTTGATCTTAATACAGCTTCATCATCTTTGTTGAATTATGTTTCCGGTTTGACTAAGAATACTGCAACCAAAATTGTTGAGTACAGAGATAAGCATGGAAAGTTTACTACGCGAGATCAAATAAAAAATGTAAAGGGAATCGGTGAAAAAGTTTTTGAACAAGCAATTGGATTTTTAAAAATTCCGAACGGCGAAAATCCGCTTGATAATACTTTCATTCACCCCGAATCATATTCTGCAGTTGAAAAACTACTTGCTATGACGAACCTAGATGCCAAAGAAATTTATCATAAAGGTTCGATGCTCGATCTGTTTGTAAAGCAGAAAAGTCTTGATGAAATTGCAAAGGAAATTGAAATCGGTATTCCGACACTAGAAGACATTTTAGATAACTTAAAAAAACCGGGTCGTGATCCGCGCGAGGATATGCCTAAACCAATTTTACGAAGCGATGTACTAAAAATTGAAGACTTAGAAGAAGGAATGAAATTAAAAGGAACAGTCCGCAATGTAGTTGATTTCGGGGCTTTCGTTGATATTGGTGTTAAACAAGACGCACTTCTTCACATATCTCAAATTGCAAATAAATTTATCAAGCACCCAATTGAAGTATTGAACGTAGGCGACATTATTGATGTAACCATTATTGCTGTTGATCAAGAACGTGGAAGGATATCGTTGAGTTTGCTGACATAGAAATCTCCGGGATTTTCTTAATCAAAATAGATATAAAAAAATTTTTGTTAATAATTTTCTATCTGACAAATCCCGGGGATTTTAAGAAACCTTCGAGGTAAGAGTTTGCTGCTTAAGTAGTTTTTCCTCGAAGGTTACTAGCGATGCCAGCATAGATTGGATGTAGCCTCAGCCTTCACGTCTGCGGCTACAATTACAAACTACAGCTTATCTTTCGAGTAAATTAAAAGCAACGTTGAAGGTCAAAAGCAAGTGACCTTCAACGTTTAGCTTGTATGTGGCTAATTATTTTATCAGCATCATCTTGCGGCTTAGTCTTACTCGTTGAGATTCCAAAACGTAAAAGTATACTCCAGTACTTAAACTTGTATTCTCAAATACATACTCATAACTTCCCGCTTCTTTTTCGCCCTGGAAGAGTATCTCTATTTTTTGCCCCAGTAAGTTGTAAATAGAAAGTTTTACTTCACTTCTTACTGGTAAACTAAATTTAATTGTAGTGCTCGGGTTAAATGGGTTTGGATAGTTTTGTTCTAATTTATATTCGCTAGGAATATTTTCTTCTTTTACTGAGTTTGGATTGTCTTTTATTGCGATTAGATTTCTTTGGTTATTTGCCGATAAGGAACTAAGGTGTGTGCCAATGTATAGCGTCCCATCTGAACCTATAGCGGGACAAGAATCATATTCATAGCCTTCTAAATCGAACTCCCATAGTAATTCGCCATTCTTATCTAAGCAGCGGAAATAATTACCTAATGATGAACCAAAATAAATCTTTCCTTCCGCATCACAAACAAAGCCGTGATTTATGTAGGTATCTGGCCATAAAAATTCCGGATCGATTACATATTTCCAATTAAGGTTGCCATAATAATCTAATGAATAAATTACACTAATTTCTTTCCCGAGTTCATAATCATACTCTAATGAGTAAAAAATAAGATTACCTTCAATATCTATTGTAGGTGCTGAAAAACTAAAATTGGTTTTAACCGGATAACTCCATCTTAGAGAACCATCTGGATAAAAACTGAATAGAGCATTATTTAAAGTATCCGCTCCTATCACATATATATTACCTTCATTATCTACCAATGGCATTTCGTAGGGTAAGTTATTAAATTTTTTTCTCCAAATTAAATTTCCAAGTGTATCTATAGCATTTAGATAATTATAAATGTGTGGTTGATTCCTGCTTCCGGTATTAACATATAAAACATCACCTGCTGGGGAAAATGATATTGAATGATCCATTATTTTTTCATAATAATGTTTGGAAACTGTAACTCCGTTAGAAGAATTTATTATATGCAGGGTATCTTTTTCGGCAAAAAATATTTTTCCATTCTTACTAATCGATATATTATGTTGAAATCCTGAAATGATTGGCTTTTTCCATTTCAGTTTACCATCATAACTTAAAGCATACAAGAAGTAAGCAGCCGCAGAACCAAAATATACCGTACTATCATAACCAATTGTAGGACCGAGATTGGTAGGTCCACCATGTCCGGTACTATATTTCCAATATATTTCACCATTGGGTGTTACTGAATAAAAAGCATTTGAACTATCAAAAGTGGCTGCACGTGTTCCAAC
>CAYLVF010000111.1:0-7602 GCA_964387045.1 uncultured Melioribacter sp.
GTTCAATAAAAAATTCATCTTGATTATTTTCAACTCCGCCGGGAGTTAATGTATTTACTCTAACGTTATCTTTTCCCCAATAAGCGGCGAGATATCGAGTGAACATTATCACTCCGCCCTTTGTCGCCGAATAAGCGGGTGGTTTGAAGAAATCTTGTGTTCCGGCTTTTTTAATATATAAAGATTGATCAGGAGCGGTTATGCCGTATGTAGATGCAATATTAATAATGCTGCCCGATTTCTGCTTTGCCATTTCTGTTCCGAAAACTTGTGAACATAAAAATACTCCTGTTAAATTTATATCAACCGATTTTTGCCAGAGTTCTAACGGATAATTTTCAAATTTACTCTGTTCGCTTGCAGCTTTCGGATTTTCAAACATGTCATTAATTGCAGCATTGTTTACTAGTATATCAATGTGACCGAACTTCTCTAAAATTTTGTCCCGTGCGTTAATTAATGAATCTTTTTTTGTTACATCAATCCTAATCCCGATGGATTCAGTAACTAATGTTTTGGCAAATTCTTCACATTTAATTTTATCAATATCGGTTACAACAACATTTGCACCGGCTTCTGCCAAAGCTTTGCAATGTTCTTTCCCGATTAACCCAAGTGCACCGGTTACAATTGCAGTCTTACTTTTTAGTGAAAATATATTCATCTTTTTCCTTTGTGTACCTTTGTGAACTCTGTGGTGAAACTATTCACCACAAAGAGCACAAAGAAACACAGAGTTACTTTCTAGCTACCGGTTTCATGTTAAAGTTATCTGTTTTTCGGAAAACAGGCTGTACCGGTTTCCCTCTTAATAAATCTTTTACGTTATTATCTTCAACTGCTTTTTTCAAAATTGGCAAAACTTGTTCATAAGCTTTTAATGTATATTCAATATCTTCATCAGTATGAGAGAATGACATATTATGAAATCCACCCCATAGAACACCGCGTTTAATCATTTCCTGCTGAACGAGAGATTTTAATATCAACTGATCACCGGCTTTTTCATCAAATGAAATTATTGAACGCCAATTATAACCGCTAGCTTTAGTATAATCCATTCCAAGATTTTCTGCAATTTTATTATAACCATCTTTTAACTTTGCACCTTGTTTATCGAGATAAGCCGGAACATTCTTCTCTTTCATTTCTGAGATGGTTGCTTTAACAGCAGCAAGTGATAAAGCTTCACCGCCGAATGTTGTATAAAAGAAAATATCTTCATCAGCTAATTGCATAATTTCTTTTTTACCGGTTAAGATTGAAATCGGCATACCATTGGCAACTGCTTTAGAATAAGTTGCAAGGTCAGGAGTAATTCCAAAATACTCTTGAGCACCGCCAAGAGCCATTCTGAAACCGGTCCACATTTCATCAAAGATAAGTACGATATTTTTTTCTTTACATAGTTCGGCGACTTTATGTAGAAAATTATCTTTTGGTTCTTGAAAAACAACGGGCTCTAAAATAACCGCGGCAACATCATCATCAATAGAATCTTTGATTGAATCAATATTGTTGTAATCGAATGTGTAAGTAATTGCTTGAACAGCTTCGGGAACACCATGATTCCTTGCGGTAACCGAGACATACCAGTCATGCCAGCCATGATAACCGCAGCATAGAATTTTATTTTTACCTGTGTAAGCTCGTGCAAGTCTAACTGCCGCACTTGTTACATCGGCACCGGTTTTACTGTAACGAACCATTTCAGCATTCGGAATTATATCACGAATAATTTCTGCTACCTCAACTTCTAAAGGATGAACAAGTGAAAATGTGATTCCGTCTTCCAATTGTTTTTTTATTGCTTCGTCGACTTTTGGATAAGCATAACCGAGTGAAAGGGGACCGATACCCATATTATAATCGATGTATTCATTTCCATCCACATCCCAAACGTGTGAACCTTTACCTCTAACCAAATATTTCGGTGCCATTCCGTTTACATACTGCGTTGGTCCTTTTGCAAGTGTTTGTGTGTTGGAAGGAATTAATCCAAGTGAACGTTTGTATAGTTCTTCCGATTTTTCAATTACGGGATAGTCATTATTTAAGTCAATTTTGTTGGGCATAAAGATGCAACTCCTCTATAAACTTTTAATCCTTGTTTCAATTTTCTCAGCAATCTGTTTTGCTGTGAAACCCTCATATTCAAGCACATCATTTAGTAAAGCCGGTTTAAACCACTTATCCATTAATGCAATTGAGAGAACATCGGCTGTCATTTTATTTTTCAATAATAATTCAGATAAGATAGAAAACAATCCACCGGTAATAAAGTGATCTTCTAAAGTCACAGTTAGGTTACATTCATTTACTGCTTTTAAAACTGCAGTTTCATCAATCGGTTTGGGAGTTCGTAGATTGATTAATCTTACCTTGTAGCCGGATTGTTCAAGTAACTCTTTGGCTTGATAAGCTTGATTGAAAAGAAAACCGTAAGTTAAAATTGCAATGTCTTTTCCATCACCAAAAATTTCTGCTCTCCCGATTTCAAAATCAGCATGTTCAACTAATGCTTTTTGATTATTATATCTAATATAAAAAGGTGATTCATCCGCAAATACTTTAGGTAAACCTTTTAACATATCGTCTTCATCAGCGGGACAAAATATTTTCATATTAGGAATTCCGCGCATCAGAGAAATATCTTCAATTGCTTGATGTGTTGGTCCGTTTGCATCCGATAAAAATCCGGGAACAGCCCCGACAATTTTTACAGGTAAATTACCAAGTCCAACATCCGTACGAATAAATTCAAAAGCTCTCATTGTTAAGAAAGTTGCAAGTGCGTGAACTATTGGAATTCTTCCTCGTAATGCCATACCGGCAGCAACGCCTATCATTGTTTGCTCGGTAATCCCGGTATCTAAAAATTGAACTGAAATTTTTTCCGGCAATGTTCTAATCGCTGCTCTATTTTCGGCTGTGATTATAATATATCTTTTATCATTAGTGGCAAGTTCATGTAACACGTCTTCGTAGTTCATTAGCGCACCGTTAATGTTTCTGATGTAAGTTCAGCTTTCGCAACACCGTGTAATTCATTTATTAATGCTTCTACTTCTTCGTCTTTAAAGTTTACGAACCATCGATCCGCTCGTTTTTCAATACTTGGTAAACCTTTACCGCGGACCGTATCGGCTATAACAACTGATACTTTATTTATCTCGAATGGAAAAGCTTCGAAAACCTCTTCCATTTCTGCGAAATCATGTCCGTTAATTCTTTTGACCGAACATCCGAATGCTTCAAATTTTTTTTCAAGTGGCTCAAGAGGAATTAAATCTTCTGTCTGCATATTTGCTTGGAATGCATTTCGATCAACTACGATACATAAGTTATCAACTTTATGAGCCGATGCAACTAAAAGAGCTTCCCAATTAGAACCTTCATTAAGTTCACCATCACCAACAATCGTAACTACCTTGTTAGTTTGTTTTTGAAGTTTGCAATCAATTGCAACACCGAGAGAGACAGAAAGTAAATGTCCAAGCGAACCGGAGTGAAATTCTATCCCGGGAATATTTCTATTCGGATGCCAGTAAATATTATCATTTGTTTTAAGATGATTTTTTAATCTGTCTTTTTCAAGCCAACCGAGTTCGACAAAAGTTCCGTAAAGTGCCGGGACATCATGACCTTTTGATAAAAAAAGATAATCACGATTCGGGTCTTGTAAATTTTCTTTCGTAGTGTTTAGAAATTTATTGTAAAGATAAACAGTAAGATCGGCACAACTGAGCGACGCACCGATAAAACACCCTCCGTTGCCGGACATTCGAATGATATGTTCTCTTACTCTTAATGCTTGCTCTTGTAACTTCTTTATTTCATCCTTAGTCATTGTTTTTGAATTCTCTCTTTTGCTTGTATTCAGAAATATTTCTTAATTCGTCGAAGTGATTTTCATACCAGTATTTACCAAGATGCTTTTCATTTATTTTATAAATATAAGGTTTTTCTTTCAGCAGGTTAAGAATATCATTTAATTCAAAGTTTGTCTTTTTTTTGTAGAGTTCATCATATACAGCTTTGATAAATAGATAGTCTTCTTCGTAATCGATTGTCCAGCGATGTGTTGTTGAATAGTCTAACCCTGTTTCCCATTCAACATTACCGATTCTGAATTTATCCTTGTTTTCCCAGATGTATGGAGTTGTATGTTCGCGTTCAAAAATTTTTGTTGCTTCTTTCCAAGCTCTTTCTATTGTTTTGAATGACATTATCTCAACATCATTTCCATCGGGATAAGTCGCCGGATGGAGATTACTTACGTAATCATATTTATCGATGTTATCAAGGAAATGTTCAATGACTTTATCAATCACAGATGGATCGATAAGAGGGCAGTCGGATGGAATTTTTACAACCGTATCAGCATTGAATATTTTCGCAACTTGATAATGTCTATCAAGTAAATCATTTAGACTACCTCTGTAAATTTCTATATTGTTTTCTTTGCAAAGTTTTTCTATCGGGTTATCATCTTTCTCAGTTGAGGTAGCAACAACAATTTTTCCAACGAGTTTAGAAGTAGAAATTCTTTCCAGTAATCTAATTAAGAGAGGTTTGCCCAATACTTCTAACAATATCTTGTTTGGCAGACGAGAAGAACTTGTTCTTGCTTGTACAACGGTTACAATTCTAATTTCATTCATAACGTATCATCAACTTAATGAGAAAGAGCTTGTTTTAATTCAAACTCATCGTGGATTTCTTTTTCATTTTTTCCGGGTTCTTCAATTAAACATCGGGCGAGTCTTGCTATTCTTTCTGCGGAAGTCCCTCTATTTTGAATTGGTGTTAATTTTTTTAATTCATCATCAGATAAATCCGAGTAAACTTTCTTGCCAAGTACTGCAGCAACAAGAACAACCGACGAATATCGAGTTAATAAAATGTCACAATTTGCAATCATATGATTTGTGTTGCCGTTTGTAAATATCAAAGCACCGGGAGCATATTTATTAATTTCTTTTGTTGCTCGTTCTACGTTTTCGTTCGGATGGAGTTTGAAAATAATCTGCTTACCGCCGGCAATTTTAACCGCACGCTTAATAAACTTTTTTCTGTTTTCATATTTCCAAGTTTCACGCATATCGGATGTAGCAACAAGTAAATAATTTTTATGTGGAAAATCATTTTCAATAAAACTTTCAACATTGTCAAAATTTGGAATTCCCGTTACGATTAATTTCGGTGGATCAGCACCTTTACGAATGAACAACTCCCGGTAACCTTCCGAAGCAATACAAAAATAAGTATATAGGTTAGACATACCGGTTGTTGATGTACTTGCAGACCATCGAGGTAGGTGTAAATATTTTACTAGATAATACGGAAACGTTTCCGGGTCGGTCATTCCTTCCTGAACCAGAAGAATTTTCTTGTTTCTAATATTTTTGGGAACTATTAAATCTGAACAAGTAAAAGCAAGTTCATACTCGCAATTAAATTTTTCTCCTCTAATATCGATTTGCAAGTTATGTGTTTCGAAGTAAGCTAAAGTTTGTTTTCGAAAATTCCCATTTCCAACAATCGTAAAGTCTATTAACCTTAGTTTTGCATACATCTTAACAAAGTCATCAGCATAGTAATGAGTGAACCAACAATCATAATCATCTGATAAATGCTGTGATATTCTATGCATTATAGTTGTTTGATTAAGAGAACCGCAAATAAAAAGTAGTTTTTTCTTCGCCATGATTACCAATATTAATTAACAAATAATGACAAAAATAAGAACGTAAATATTACCTAAGTGTTAATCGTCTATTAAAAAATTGTAAAGTGCTCGGAATAAAAATCTTTTTCATTAAGGTGATTAAAATACTAAAAAGTTTTGACTAACTGCTTTACCTGATGTAACAGCGAAAGCGAATTGAAATTTGGCTACACCAAAGTTTAGTTAACCGGCTTGCTAAAGGAATAAAATTTATTTCCTGCAAACCGAACGATGTGAAAAGGCATTCTTAAAATACATATAGTCTTGTTTTTCTCATATACTATATCCATTTTTCAATAATGAAAAAATTCTCTATATAATTTTCGATTTTGCTCAAAAAACTTGGTTTTTGGGTGTTTATGACTAAAAAATCAATGTAAAACAATAGCATGATCTGGCATAGTATATGCAATTGAAGTTTATCAATTAAATAAGTAAAGAGAATGAAACTATTTACATCATCTAAAACATTTAAAGGCGGAGTTCACCCTGCCGAATATAAAGAGCTAAGCGAAAATTGCGAGTTCGAAATTATGCCGAATCCTAAACAAGTTGTTCTTCCTTTATCCCAGCATATTGGTAAACCCTCAATCCCTTTAGTTAAAAAAGGAGATGATGTAAAAGCCGGTCAAATAATAGCCGATGCTGACGGATTTATATCTGTTCCGATTCATAGTTCTGTTTCCGGTAAGGTAAAAAAAATCTCAACCGAAATTACACCTTCGGGGTTTCCGAAGGATTCTATTCTAATAGCTGCGGATGAATCAAATCAAATAGAATTACAACCACCTCTCAATATTGAAACAGTCTCTTCGAAAGAAATTCAAGAAAGAGTTAAATGGGCTGGTATTGTCGGTCAAGGCGGAGCAGCATTCCCGACATTCGTAAAAATTACTCCCCAGCAAAATCAAAAAATTGATGCGGTTATTCTTAACGGCTGCGAATGCGAACCTTACTTAACACGCGACTTTAGATTTATGATTGAAAGAACCGAAGAAGTTATTGAAGGATTGAAACTAATCATGAAATCTCTAGGTGTCGGCAAAGGTTATATTGGAATTGAAGACAACAAACCCGAAGCAATTAATAAATTGAAAAAAGCAGTTGCAAACTACGATAATATAGAAGTTGAAGTGTTGGAAACAAAATATCCGCAAGGTGCAGAAAAGATGTTGATCAAAGCAATACTGGATCGTGAAGTACCTCCCGGGAAACTACCGCTTGATGTTGGTGCCGTTATTCAAAATATCGGAACAGCATTAGCAGTTTATGATGCTGTAGTTAAAGGAGAACCGCAAATAACAGCGGCATTAACCGTCAGCGGTTACGGAATTAAAGAACCAAAAAATTTGATTGTCCGGGTCGGTACTCCGATTGCGAATGTTATCGAATACTGCGGCGGAATTACCGAAGATGCTTCAAAAATTGTAATCGGTGGTCCTATGATGGGAGTTGCACAATTTGATTTTTCTGCTCCTGTTACTAAAGCAACTTCCGGAATTTTAGTATTAACCAAAGCCGAAGAAAATTTATATGAAGAAACTACTTGTTTGAGATGCGGAAAATGTATTGAAGTTTGTCCGCTTAACTTAATACCTACTAAACTTGCCCGGTTCACGCAGCTCGATAGACTTGAAGATGCCGAATCATATAATATTTCTGTTTGTATGGAATGCGGAACTTGTACATTTACTTGTCCGGCTAACATTCCGCTTGTTCAATGGATCCGCTTGGGTAAACAAAGAGTTTTGGCCTTGCAGAGAGAACGAAAATCTGCATAGACAAAACAACTGTCATTCCGGACTTGATCCGGAATCTCAGCTTAATTAAGTGAAGTTTCTGGATCAAGGTGAGAATGAAAAAGCGATTAA
>CAYLVF010000112.1:0-7556 GCA_964387045.1 uncultured Melioribacter sp.
GAACGATAATTTTGTTCGAGTCTGAATACCTCGGCTTTATCAAAATCTCTTTCGAAATCCAGCATGTTCCCGATGTTAGCGCCCCTCCATCCGTAAATACTTTGTGCATCGTCTCCTACGGCACAAACTTTTGTTCTTGGGGTCGAAAGGAACTTAATGATTTCATACTGTGCTTTATTAGTATCCTGAAATTCATCGATAAGAATATATTTGAATTGTTTACGATAATTCTGTAAAACTTTTTGGTGATTATTAAAAAGTTCAATCGGCTTTAAGAGAAGATCATCAAAATCCATTGCATTGTTTATACGTAATCTTCTGTTATACTCTCTATAAATTTTTGCAATGGTTTTTTCTTGAGGTGTTTGTGCGAAATCTTTTTCATATTCAGCCGGTCCTATCATCTGGTTCTTCAAATTACTAATTCTACTATGAATAGAATTTCCGGTTAATCCAACAATATCAATTTCGAGTTCTTGCATTATGTTATTTACGAGCGAAACTGAATCCTCTTTATCATAAATGGAAAAGTTTGTCTTGTAGCCAATTTTATCCGCTTCCATTCTTAATATTTTTGCTAAGATGGAATGAAAAGTTCCCATCCAAATTTTTTCTGCTTTCTTGCCGACTAACTGTGTAATTCTATCTTTCATCTCATTTGCAGCTTTATTGGTAAAAGTGAGGGCTAGAATATTCTCAGGCTCAAAACCATCGGCTAATATATATGCAATTTTATGAGTAAGAACCTTTGTTTTCCCCGATCCAGCACCGGCAACTATCATGTGAGGTTTTGTATTGTACTCTACTGCGGCTACTTGGGCGGGGTTTAATACTTCTAAAATCTTTGATTTGGACATAAAAATCCCTATTTCTTGAAAATTGAGTCTGCAAATATACTTAAAAAGACCTCATTAATCAAAAAATAAACCAATCAAAGTTTTGAAACGAAAAAACCGGGCAGAAAACCCAGTTTACTAAGCAAAAACAAATTTTTATTTCTTTAGATAAGGAGTTTTCCTTTTTCCATAATTAATTTTTCATCGAAATAAACGTTGGGTTGTTTAATTACTCCGTCAACATGGAAAGGTACATGAACTTTCCCTCCCATACTTTTGTTATCGCCTAAGGCAATATGAACTGTACCGAGAACTTTTTCATCTTCTAATAACATACCGCTTAATTTGACTTTATCGTTGGTTCCAATCCCAAATTCTGCGACATTTCGTCCTTTATCACCAAATTTTGAAACCATTTTCCATAACTGTTCCGCTTCTTTACCGCCAGAGATTTCAGTCGCTAGACCTTTTTCAACTTTAACTCTAATTACATTTTTTAGAATACCAACACCGGCAAATGATCCGTCGGCAACAAAAACTCCTTCCGATTTCCCTTCAATTGGTGCAACAAAAGCTTCACCGGTTGGAAGATTACCGCTTTCACCTTTTTTATGAAATAAACCTTTGCTAGGAATAACTTTACGATTTGCAATGGGCATTGTTATATCAGTTCCCTTTGAAGTCGTTACTCTTACTACTTTAGTATTTTCCAATCTCTTTTTTAGCTTGAGAGTAAGGGCAGCAATTTTTTTGTAATCTGCGTTTAGCCCTCTTATCATTACGTCTTTAGTAATACCGGGAAAAGTTGCCACACGCACTCCTTGTGCAGAAGCATTTCTTCGCGCGTCCGTATGAGTTAATGATTTTGCAGTCGGGCACAATACCACGTCAAATTTCTTCATTAAATCTGCTACGTACGATGGTGGTTCTTCAACATTAATATCGCGGGATTTCATTTCTAAGAATAAAGTTTCATGTCCAAGCATAAGAGCATTTTCATAAAGAGATAACCCTATTTCTCTTTTTAGTTCATCAGTAACAATTAAAATTTTTTCATTCTTTTTGGCTCCCATACAATCTCTAATTGCTATTTGGGAAGCTCTGTCCAATTTTGTTAACGGCATTTTTACTCCTTTATAATGGAAATCCTAAATTGAGTTGAACTGCTGCGGCAAATCCCCCTTTTTCTATGAAGTGATTATTGATTGAAGAGTTTACAAAATTGATACCATCAGCATTTTTAAGTGACTCAACTTTATAGAAGTGATACATAGCGGTTCCTTCCAAACTGATGTAGCCTTCTATTATGTTAATGATTAGTCCTGTACCAACATAATACCCTATTTCGGGACTCTCATTATCATACTTATTTTCATTTAATAATTCATCATCGGAAAATGTTTTTTCTTTCAGCTCAACATTATAAAAAGTTATTCCCCCTTCAAGTAGTTTCAAATGCAGGAAACTA
This sequence comes from uncultured Melioribacter sp., assembly GCA_964387045.1. GTDB lineage: Bacteria > Bacteroidota > Ignavibacteria > Ignavibacteriales > Melioribacteraceae > SURF-28. The sequence goes on from CAYLVF010000112.1 coordinate 2,305, forward strand.
AAAACTGGCAATCCAAAATCAAGTGCTATCCCCCAGTGGTTTGTAACTAGTTCATATTCATTTTTTATAATTTCTGCGGATTGATTGGGATTTTCAAAAGAGTGTTGTTCCTTTGAAAATTGGAAAAAACCTTTTGCGGTTAAAAACACATGATTAAATTCGGCACGCAAAATATTTGCACCGAATCTGAAGCCTGTGGATTTTTCAAATTTTATCGGAGATGAATTATCAACTAGGTTATTATTATAAAGTAAGTTTAAGCTTTCATTCAAACCAAAAGCATCATAGGTGTGAATACCGTAACCGCCGTAGAAACCACTTAAGCCTAGACAACCGAAACCGAATGTTTGCGCATTCAAGGAAGATGATAAATTTAAAACTAAAAATGATGCTAATATGAGAATACTCTTTTTCATTAGGTCTCTGTAATTATCTCCACTAGTAATCTACAAAAAATAGAGAATAACTACATCATATTATCGTGTAAAACCTTATGAACTTTTTATTCTCTAATTGAGTTAGAAATAATGTTACACGTTCTTCAATTTTATCTTTATCGGGAAAATTAATTTTTGACAATTCAACAATATTGCTTACTCTATTTTTACCATCACAGTTAAGCCAAATAAAACTACCTATTTCGTCTAATTCGATTTTGGCAATTTTTTCCTTTTTCGGTTTGATGAATTTGTCGAGCCATGTTTTCTCAAATTTGTCATAATGAACAAACACTTTTTCATTTTTAATTTCATGACCGCATTCTCTTACCGGTATGTAATCAGAAATACCAATCATTCCTTTTTGCCTGATGGATATTCAAGCCCATGACCGCCGGGGCCCATTTCGCTTCTTCTTAACATAAAGGCAAAGAATAAGCCCAAGAATCCCAGTATAGAAAATATCCACATTCCATATTCATACCCGGCAGGATTCTGAGCCGAAGCACCGCCGTAATCATTTGCGGCACCAATCATCCAGTTAAAAGCGGCCAACCCAATTTGCTGAATTAATGTCATTAAAGAATAAGCAGTTCCGAGTCTATTCGCACTTACTATATATGCTACCGAGGGCCACATAACCGCAGGGATTAATGAAAATGCAACACCCATTAAAGCAATCGGAACGAACAAAGAAATATCGGTGTAAACCATCATCAAATAAACCGGTAGTAATACTGCAGAACCAGCCATCATAAAAAGTGATCGCTTTCCTACTTTGTCAACAATTAATCCGAAGATTGGTGTTGCAATCATTGCTGAAAGCGGCAAAATGCTATTTAAGAATCCGGCAAACTCACGTGATTCACCATGTGCTTCAATGAAAAATTTAATCGCAAAACTTCTAAAAGGAAAAATTGCAGAATAAAAGACAATACACAGACCAACAATGTACCAATATGACTTACTGAATTTTAATAAATCAGACCAAACAAATTTTTCAGTTTCTTCGGCTTCACCAAGTGTGTATCTTCTTTCGGCATTACCTTCCAAAATAAAATAAGTTATGCCGCCGACTAAACAGCTTAAACCTATTATTGCAGAAAGATAAAGCGGGTCTTGCCAATTTGTATAAAGTCCGCTTGCCCAAGTTGGTGAGTTATCTGCTGCAACCGAACCAAGCCGGGCGATTGTTAAATTTATACCGAAAGCAAAACTAAGTTCTTTCCCTTTAAACCATTTTGCGAGAGCAGTAGTTATTGCCACAATTAAAGGTTCGGCACCAAGTCCTAGAAGGACTCTTCCGGATAACATCACATAAAGATCGGGTGAAACTGCCGTTACGATAGCGGCGACAGAGCAGACAAAACCGAAAAACAGTGTTGATCTTTTTGTTCCGTATTTATCAATTATAATTCCGCCTATCATCAATATTATTATTGCCGCAAAACTATAAAATGAATATAACTGCCCAATGTTTTCGTCCGAAAAATTTAAATCTGCTTTCAAGATATCGGCAATCGGTGCAATGCTGTCATAAACATAATAATTACCGAACATTGCAATACTAATGACAACAAGTACAAACCATCTGTAAAATGCCGGCGGTTTAGGTTTTCCGTTTTGTAGATTGTTTTCGTTTGTCATACTCTACCAAAATTTTATTTGATAAATAGTTTATTAGTATTTCAGAATTTCATTTTACGCATACCAATGTGGCAGATTGCAAAATCATATTTAACGGGGTCTTTTGCGTCAAACTTTTTGAGATTCTCTGTTAACTCTTCTGCCATTTTCCATGAAACGTTTTTCTGTCTTGTCAATTTTAATTCTCTGCAGATCCTTGCAACGTGTGTATCAACAGGAATGACAAGTTTTTCCGTCGGAATTTCAGACCATAAGCCTAGATCAAGTTCATCCTTACGAACCATCCAACGTAAAAATAAATTAGTTCTTTTACATGCGCTTCCCTTGTATGGATCGGGGAACATAAAAATCATACCTCTGCTAGGTTGTTTTTGCCCGGCGATAATATCAATCATATTTCTTGAATAGAAATGTACAGCGTTTTTAAGATGTTCTTCTTCAGAAAAATAATAAAGAAGGAATAATCTTTTTAGAGAATCATAGTTAAGATAAATTTTATTCAATGCATTAATTAGTGCTTCGATATCTTCGGAAGTATAAAAACGGTGAACAATTTTCCTAAATAATTTAGCGTCTTTCTTTGGGTTGTAGTTTTTAATAAACTCGTAAGGTTTGCCTTCCATAATTTTGTGGAGTTTATTAAGAGTGGAATTTATCTGCTTTACGTTTCCATAAGCAAAAACAGATGAGAGTACACCGGAAATTTCAATATCGTAATAGTTAGAATAACTATGCAAAAACTCCAACGGGTCAGGAGAGATTTGCGAGTAATCAAAATATTTGTAATGATAATCTAATTTTTGTTTTAGGAGTTTTTCTTTTTTATTCATTAGAAAGAACTATAAATTTCATTCTCAGTTAAGCATAAATTTTATTTAGGGAATTATTATAGTTCAAAAATCACTTTTGAACCAATTCAGTTCATAAAACTATTTAGGAAGTCTAATCAAGTCAATCATTTCACGTACCGCTTTTTCTAATCCAACGAAAACCGAACGAGCAACAACTGATTGCCCAATGCTAACTTCATCAATATCTTCAATAGCAATAAATTGTTTCATGTTGTTGTAATTCAAACCGTGACCGGCATTTACCCCGAGTCCCAGCTTCTTTGCATGTTTTGCTGAAAGTCTAATTCGTTCCAACTCTTCAAACATATCATCTTCAGTGAGGGCATTTGCATAATTACCGGTATGTATTTCAATAAAGTCGGAATCAATTTCCGACGCAGCATCAATTTGAGCAATATCCGGTTCGATAAAAAGTGAAACCGGAACTTCAGCTTCGTGTAGTCTTTCTATTGTAGTACGAAGAAGATTGATGTTATCGATAACATTTATTCCCCCTTCGGTTGTAAGTTCTTGTCTTTTTTCGGGGACAATTGTAGCAAGTTCAGGCTGTACGTCTATCGCAATTTTAATTATTTCGTCAACCGCAGCCATTTCAAGATCTAATTTGGTAGTCAACATTTCACGCATTAAGCGGAGGTCTCTTTCGTTTATATGTCGTCTATCTTCACGCAAATGTACAACTATTCCGTCAACTCCGTATTGTTCAGCCATTAAAGCATATGTAACGGGATCGGGGTTGACCTCCATTCTTGCATTTCTTAAAAAAGCCACGTGATCAACGTTTAGACTAAAGAGCATTTTAAGTTATCTCCTATTTTGAAATGAACGAAATAAAAATAGAGAATAATTTTGTATTCTTAAAACAACTTTGTGAATAATTCAGAGATGAATTCAGTTTTTGATCTAAAGGTAGAGAATAAATCTATTCCGAGCATTATTGCAAAATGAATTAACACACCATAAATAAACGAACGGGTTCGCAAGGCAACTATTCCTAAAATTATTCCGCCAAGAATTGAGCTGAAAGTTTCTAATTCAGGTTTGCCGTTATGCAGAATTACGAATGGAATCATTTGAATAAACACGGCATAGTAACCAAACCTTTTTTCCAAACCGAACAACATAAATCCGCGCCAAATAAATTCCCACGCGAACAAGTAAATCAACATTCCTATTTCATAGATAATAAGGATAGTCCAATCACTTTTTGCCATTTGAAGATGCGGATATTTTGCCGCAAATTGCGGAGAAGCGGAAACAAACCATAGAATCGGGAGCATAACCGCAATGGAGATCAAAGTAATCTGCAATCCAAGTTTATAATCACCAAGTTTAACACCATAATCTGAAATTTTTTCTTTGAATAAGAAGGGAGAAGAAAAAGTGAAATGAAGTCACCAATGAACCAAAATAAATATTCATAAAGTTGAACAAACTCGTTATCGGTAAAAAATTGTTGATATAGATTAGCTCTAAAGAATTTTCTGGAAGTGTAATACCACGAGATAGTTTGAAGAACAGCGACAGCAAGAAAAACTAACACTACTTTTTTGTCGAGTGATTTGAGTGTCTTCCACTGCTCAAATATTTCTTTTTTTAGTGAGCTCATATCCCTCTAATATTTTAGGTATTACCTAAAAGTATGCTTTGTTTTATTAATTCAAAAATTCTTCTAAATATTTGTAATTAGGAGTCAACTCACCTTTGTATACAACGCAGGCATTTTTTAATTCCGGACTTAAATTAAGTTCGTCGAATGTTTTTGAATAATCTGCTTCAAATAATTTTGGTACAAGAGGCATTAAAGATTTGCTAAACCATTCCGATGATTCAACCGGAATTTCAGCCGGGAGATTATCGACCGTCATTAATGCGATCCCATCGCCATCGAAACCATTTTTTATTAAATCAGTTTGTGGATTGTATATGAAAACCGGGTTATCTGACAGAGTTGCTTTCTCGGTCATTTCAATCGAACCGTTTATATCGCAACTTAAATCTGCAATTGCTATTAAATTGTTCAATTCATTTTTTGAAGTAAATTCTTTTGTAACTAATCGGGGATATTTTTCTTCCCAATAAATTGCATTTACTAATAGATTAATTTTCGGCAAATACTGTTTAAATATAGATTGATACTTCTCCGGTTCATTATAATATTCTTCTAAATCAAATTTAGCACCATCAATCTTTTCAACCAAGTCTTCTTCTTTGAATACGACTTTATAGATTATGTTTTTCTCAAGTACATTCGCTAATAAATCATTCGGTTCTATTTGAGTAACCGGAAGTAAATCCAATATTTTTTGAGCACCGA
>CAYLVF010000113.1:0-7506 GCA_964387045.1 uncultured Melioribacter sp.
GCTGGATTTATCAAATCACTCGTAACACAATAATAGATTACTACCGGGCAAAAAAAGTAAATGATGAATATTCCGATAATTTTTTTGATAACGAACTTGATAATGATGAAGCGTTAAAAAGATTATCGCCAAGCTTGTTGGAGATGATTGAAAACCTTCCGCCTATTTACAAAGAAGCAATTACTCTTACCGAATTTAACGGGTTAAAGCAGCGTGAACTTGCAGATAAACATGGAATTTCCTTAACCGGTGCTAAATCGAGAGTTCAAAGGGCAAGACAGCAATTGAATAAAATGCTACTCGACTGCTGCAACTTTGAATTTGACAGCGCAGGTAAGATGAGCGACTATTCCAAGAAAATCAACTGCTGCGCAAACTTTACGGAGTTAAGATCAGGTATCAAATTGAATGAAATCCGCTCTTCTTCGAACGATACATGCGATTAGCTGTAATAATTTTCTGTTGAATTGAAGGGCACAAAAGATAAATTAAACCGTCTTACCAACCAATTATTTTTGAAAATCATAACCAATCAACTTTTGGATTTTTTTGAATTATTATTGAAGGTAATAAGTGATAAGTATATCAAAATCAATTTTTAAATCCGATCTGTTTTCTGTATCCGATTTTGAATGCAATGTAACTCCGAACGATAAAAGTGAAATTGAATTCCTGGATTCGTTTGAAATTAGTTTTACCCGCAGCGGTTATTTCTTCCTTAACATAAAAAAAGAATCCTTTGATGTATATACAGAATACATAATGCTGGGTAATAAAGATGCCGAATACACTATAAACCACGGCAGAAATGTATCCGATAAATGCACTGTTATAAAAATAAATAAGGATATTCTGGAAGATGTAAAAGGTCATTATTGGAACAGGCAGATATTTAATTCTTTCCCATGCGGTAACAAAGAACACGAGCTGTTCCCGTTTCCTGTGATTAAATCCACGCCGCAACTAGATAATCTGCATTTTCTAATTTATTCTCTCTTAGGAAGCTCTGGCAGAAATGAATTTCCATTAAAAGTGGAACTTCTTATCCTTAATCTTATCGAAGAGATATTCAAAGAAATTTATAATGATAAAACCGACAAAGAAACCACACCTACGGTAAAAGAAAGGCACCTGGAAACTATTGAGCTGGCAAAGAATTTTATTACAAATAATTTTAGAAAAGACATCTCATTAACAGAAATTTCTTCAAATGTATTTTTAAGCCCTTTTCATTTCGCAAGAATATTTAAAAAATATACCGGATTAAGTCCCTACACTTATTTAATACAATTTCGTCTAAAGTACGCTTCATTATTACTGCACAACACCGGGCTATCGGTAACCGAAATTTGTTACTTAAGCGGGTTTAATAATTTTCCACATTTCATAACAACATTTACGAAGTATTTTAAAATCAATCCGGCAGCTTTCCGAAAAAGCAGCATTACCGGAAAAAAATCCGCAGTCCATTTCTACTCATAAAAAGAGCAAGATTCCGAAAGAATTCCGGATCTGTGAAGTTTAATTTTCTTGATTAAAAAAGGAAGATCGAATGGAATTATTTAAACGGAAGACCCTAATTATCTTATTTATTCCAAAACATAATATTTGCGGCTTTGCGGGTTCGTCCGCTCCTCAATATAAGAACGAACCCGATGTGGCAATAAATAAGAGGGTAATTAGAAAGTAGTTCATGATCAAATATCCGGAACAAAATAAAAGAAGCTGCAGAATTCTTGCGTCTTTTTTCTCATCTCTTCGTCTTCAAATGTAGAATTAAAATTTATTGGAGATAAAATTGAAACCTTTACAAAACTTTTTTGCCTTTGCTTTGATCAGCCTATTTCTCACCTGCAATTTAACAGCCAAAGGAAACATCACACTTCATCCGGCAAACGATACCCCTATTATTGACGGGGAAGTTGATGCGGTTTATCAATCCGGTCTACTGTTCGATTCCTTTGTTCAGCTCGAACCTAATATTTTTGCACAGCCTTCCGTAAAAACCGAAATACATTTTCTTTATGATGAAAAAAACATTTATGTTGCCGGAAAATTATATCAGTCCAAAAGCAGCATCAAATCAAGTAACAGCAGAAAAGATGCTTCGATTATACTCGACGGCGATGCAATCGGAATTGTGATTGATCCGCTGAACAACGGCAATTCCGCTTACTTTTTTTCAATTAACCCGTCAAATGCGATTGTTGACGGAACGCTTGATGCTAACGGTAACTGGGATTTTAAGTGGGATGGAATTTTCTATTCGGCAACTTCAATTAAAGATGAGTTCTGGAGTTTTGAATTCCGCCTTCCCCTTTCTTCAATCAGTTTTCAGGATAAAACAGAACAGGATTGGGGAATTATGTTCCGCCGCGATTATGCACAAAATAAGGAAGTAATTTTAAACAACATCGTTGATAAAAATGAACCGTTCAGAATAAGCGATTTCATAAAACTCCGCGGCTTAACCGGATTGAAAAAAGATACAAAGCTTTTCTTCACTCCATATTCCTTCTATTCGATGAAAAATAATTCACTTGCGAAGACTCGTGAAAATAAAACCAAACTCGGCGGTGAATTGAAGTATAATCCGATTTCATCAATGACGGTAATTGCGACTGTTAATCCCGACTTCGCACAGATTGAAACCGACCAATTGATAATCAACGTTGATGATGTACCGGCTTCTTATCCCGAGAAAAGACCATTTTTCACCGAGTCGAGCGATCTTTATCCCGGGCTTGCAGTGAACACGCGCAACATTGACGATATTGATGTGGGAATAAAACTTAAAGATGTTCGCGGCAATCTTAAATATGATTTCACATGGGTTTTAGACCACGACAAAAATAAATGGTATATGGGTGATATCCGCTGGACGGATAACGAAACTTTTTATATTGATTTAATCAGTGGTGTGAAGAATCAACAAATAAGAACAGATTACAACTTCACCACAAACTTGAAAACATGGGCGTTCAATAAACGTCTTGTTGCATATACTTGGTTCGGAACAATTAACAAGCAGAATGCAAAAAATGAATATGAATCGGTCAACTCGGTACGATGGGTTACGCGTGAATTTACAATCGCGGCATGGCATCATCTTAAAACGAAATTATATAACCCTGACATTACCGGGTTTAACACACTGTCAAATGAAAATTTAATTCACGCATGGATATCCTATTCTTGTTTTGATGAGAGCGGATTTTTCAGAGTGCTTACACCCAAAATTAAATATGAATACACATCGCTTTACACAAATCCCGAACAATCTTTTAACAGTGTAACAATCGGCTTTGCATCAACGTTAAACTTCGGAGCAACGCTCGGTAATTGGAATTTTGAACTTAATTATGCACCGGAGATGAACCGCAAGTTCAGATATAGAAATTTCAGCGGCGTTGTGCAGGAAAATATTTATGAAGATGCATTTGGTAAGTTCACTCTTGCCGGTTACAAAGATGATTCATTTAACTCGATGCTGTATTCGGATAATTCAAAGGAGATCAGTTTTAAGTTGTCGTTTAATAACCGGCAGGTAAGAAAATCTTCGGCGGAAATCCTTTCGGGAGAAATAAGTTTGAAACCTGCGGCAGCTTCTACTATCGGCTACTCGCTTGAATACATCAATATTCACGGTTCCGAATATCAGAATAAATACAAGCAAATAATTCACAGAATCAAAGCTGAATACAACTTCACCGATAAAATAAATATTCGGGGTATCGTCCAACTTAATAATGTTGAAATGACCATAATGAATGATTACCAAAGCAGTAATCCGATAATCAACGTCACTTTATCATGGCAATACATGACAGGCAGTTACATCTACTTCGTTTTCAACAAGCAAAAATTCAATAGGAACGACAGCGTTACTTCTTCAACAACAAAAGATGACGAGTGGTCAGTCGCAGTGAAGATTAATAACACACTAAATATTTATTAACTAATTTTGCACCATAAATAAAGTAAAATAATTATTGTATATCCTTTGTGAAATTCTGTGCTTTATTTATCTTTCTGGCAAATTCTTTTTCAATAAATATTCAACTACTAAGCACACTTAGATTCACAAAGAATTAAATTATATGAAGAAGTGATAAATGAATAAATTCAAATTACAATTAGAGAATAGTATTGCGTTATTAAGACCATTAGAATCAAATGATTTCAACGGTTTTCTCGATATCGCATTTGATGAATCAATTTGGTATCGAACAACCAACAGAATTCAAAGTGAAGAGGATTTACGAAAGTATGTTGATGATTCGATCAAAGAACGCGAGAAGGAATTTCGCTATCCGTTCACAATAATAGATAAACGTGTAAATCGTATTGTCGGATGCACGAGTTATGGAAATATTTCCCAAAAAGATAAGCGATTGGAAATCGGCTGGACATGGCTCGGCAAGGAATTTCAAGACACGGGATTAAACAAAGCGTGTAAGTTTCTTCTTCTACAAAACGCTTTTGAAAATCTTGGAATGGAACGCGTTGAATTTAAAACGGATGTGTTGAATATGCAGTCACGAAAAGCCTTGATAAAAATCGGCGCTGTAGAAGAAGGTATATTGCGCAGCCACACACTAATGCCTGATGACAGAAGACGTGATACAATATATTACGGCATTCTTAAGCAAGAATGGATAAATACTAAAAAAACTATTTTCCAAGAATATTATTAAATGAAGTAGTAATGAGTTCATCCGACAGTATTTTTTTTGTACCGACACCGGATGAAAATAAAATCAAACAAGTGAAAGAACTTGAAACATTAATCACAGAATAAAAATTTTACCGATCCAAAGAAGAATATTGGTTTTATATAAAGAATAACCAAAAGAATGCCGAAGCGTATTATCAATTGCCAAAGTAGTCGGGATATACGTCTTAAGGGGTGACAAGAAAAAAGCTCTTGAACCTTTTAATTGGTATGCGAGGTTAGAAAAAGGAAAATCAAGACTTGAAAAAGTTCAAAAAAAGCTGGATCAGTTGCGAATCGATTCGACAAAAGGAAATGGCTTGTCAATTTTATGTCAGCATGTGCTGTGACTATGTATCAAATCATTTTATAGACTGCATCCAATAAACAAAAAAATATTTAAAGGAGAATTTTCTAATGACAATATCGACATTTTCAGACATCTCCCAAAATGAAGTAGAATCAACTCTAATTGAAATGGAAAAAACTGCTCTTGCCAGATGGTGCAATGGAGACCCCTCAGGCTTTCTTGAAATAAATGCAAAAGATGTTGTTTACTTTGATCCGTTTATAGAAAAAAGGTTGGACGGTTTTAATGAACTCTCAAATTTGTATGAAAGTTTAAGAGGCAAAATTTTTGCCGATAAATTTGAAATGGTAAATCCCAAAGTTCAACTCGGTAAGGATATCGCTGTTCTAACTTTCAATTTCAATTCATGGGACAACAACAAAGAATTTAGGTGGAACGCAACAGAAATATATCAATTGCAATTAGACAATAGCTGGAAAATCATTCATTCACATTGGTCGTTAACAAAACCGGAATTAAAGCAATAATCATTCACTCAATAAGAACAGGGGGAAACATGTTAAATAAAAGTGCGGCTTTACTATCAGCATTATTTTTGATTCTTTTAATAAATCAATTACCTCTTTATGCAGATGATTTTAATTCTTTTGGAAAGATTGACACACTTAAGATTGACAGTAAAATATTTAACGAAACAAGAGAAATTTTAGTCTACTTACCGAATGATTATAACCAAAACAGCAGTTATCCGGTGATATATAGTATGGCAAAAACATTTTATTTCAAAGTAGCGGGATTACCCAAACTTCTTGACAGTTTATATACCTATGATTATCCAAGGGCAATAATAGTTGGAGTAGAGACTGAAGAGGAAGAAGAAATTTATGCCGATTCTCCAAAAGGTCAAGAATTCAGGAAATTTATTATCATAGAAGTTTTCGCGGAAGTAGAACGGAAATACTCTGTCCAAAATGATAAAAACTCCCGCTTTTTGTTAGGGTTTTCTGCAGGCGCTACTACAGTATGCGACATAGCTTTTGAATATCCCGAGTATTTTAACAGAGTTGCAGCTCAATCGCCAGGTTGGATGAGCCTTAATTCCTCGGGTACAAGAACAACAGATTTTACCCAGGCAAGCTTAGCCAATCTAAAAAAAAATAATTCCGGTTTATACCCCTCCTTCTGGATTGTTTGGGGAAATGATGCTGATGTTACAGAAATTGGAGGACTGTGGGAAAGCAGATCTAGAGAAAACGGTTCCAAAATCATCGAGGCAATGAAAGAAAAAAATATTTTTGTTGAAACTTCTATCGTAGATGGGACGCATAATTTACATCTCTATAAAACAACTATTATCCCTGCATTAAATTTCTTATTGAAATGATATTGACAATAATTCAGCATATCATCCTATTATTTCTAATCGGCTGAAACATATCTCGGCTGTTGGGTGTGATCGAATAGCAAAGGAATGAATCTTACTGTATCCCGACAGCAAACGTGAAACGATTTACCGGTTTGCTTTTTTGCCGGTAGTAGGAATCGATGCCCGGTTTTAGTGATCTTTATTCAATTGCTTATCTCTCAGATGCTATGATGAAATCATTTCCAACGGTTGAATTTGGAATTGTATCGACAATCAGTCTCATCGAATATATTTGAGGGCAGACTCTATCTACTAATATTATATTGAACAACGCAAAAACATGGAGGAATGTATGACACCCTTGAAATTAATCAGCATTCACTTATTTCTCATAGCTTTTACTCTTCAATTAAATATTGAATAATCAATAGATACTGCATACGAAAAAAATACTTTGAAGATATCATAGCATAACTAACGAAAGAATAAAATAAGTTTTGGGACATTTGCTTGATCGGACCAATCATGCTTGTGGATCCGGGAACAAAATTCGGGGATCATTCTATTTCAATAAGAGTCTGCTCGGTACTGAATTTACATTAATCAATTATACGAACTCACTACTCATTAATACGTCTTATGTACTTTCAAAGTCTGGTTGTCAATGTTGAGTTTAGAAGCAAAAGATATTGACGCTCTACTTATTCAAAATATTTTGAATGGATTGCAGAAAAAGTAAATAATAATTTTATAGGGAGTAATAAATGAAGATTGATAAAAAAAATATTTTAATGCTGTGTACTTTCGTTTTTTTAATTTCTCAACCAACAATTTCGCAAACCGGGCTCGAACCCGATAAAGTAGATGTCATGCTATTAGGCACTTTTCATTTCGCTTACCCGAATCTTGATAGAATAAAAATTGAGGAGAAAGATCAAATTGATTTTACATCACCGGAAAGACAAAAAGAAATCGAACAACTTGTTGAACAAATTGCTCAATTCAAACCGACAAAGATTGCGGTTGAATTAAAGACATGGTCACAATATAAAATTGATTCTTTGTACAATGAATACTTAAAAGGAAATTATGAACTTCCGATTAATGAAAGCTATC
>CAYLVF010000114.1:0-7490 GCA_964387045.1 uncultured Melioribacter sp.
TTTGGATTGATATCGAAATTTTGAGCAGAACCTTTTCTAACATGTTTATCAAAAGGGAGAATTAATGGCAAAGATTAATACGCTTGATTTTGAAAAACCAATATACGAACTCGAAAATAAAATCGAAGAGATGCGCCAGTATGAAGGTGATCTAGATATTAAAGACGAAATCTCAAAACTAGAATCGAAAGTTTTTTCACTTAAAAAAAGTATTTTTGATAATCTTACAAGATGGCAGAGAGTGCAGCTTGCCCGCCATCCCGAAAGACCTTTTACACTCGATTATATCAATATGATGACAACGGATTTTATTGAACTTCATGGTGATAGACATTACGGTGACGATAAAGCAATTGTCGGAGGACTAGCAAAACTTGATGGTCAGAAAGTAATGATAATCGGTCATCAAAAGGGGAGAGATACAAAATCAAATGTTTACAGAAATTTCGGTATGCCTAATCCCGAAGGATACCGTAAAGCATTACGTTTAATGAAACTTGCCGAAAAATTTGATATTCCGGTTATAACTTTATTAGATACACCCGGCGCATTCCCCGGTTTGGAAGCCGAAGAACGCGGACAAGCAGAAGCAATCGCTAGAAATTTATTCGAAATGAGTAGACTCAAAGTACCGATAATAATTGTTGTTATTGGTGAAGGTGCCAGCGGAGGTGCTTTGGGTATCGGTGTCGGCGATAGAATTTTAATGCTTGAAAATACCTGGTACTCGGTTATCAGTCCGGAATCTTGTTCAAGTATTTTATGGCGAAGCTGGGATTACAAAGAACAAGCTGCCGAAGCACTTAAATTAACTGCGCCCGATCTTCTCGAACAAAAAATTATTGATAGAATAATACCTGAACCCCTTGGCGGAGCGCATAAAAATTATAACGAAATTACCGGTACTCTAAAATCTGTTCTGCTGGAAGAACTTGCTAACTTGAAGAAAATTAAACCCGATAAATTGATTCAAAACAGATTAGAAAAATTTGGAGCTATGGGAGTTTTTGAAGAATAATGCTGAAACATGTTACTACCATCCGAGTCCGTTATGCAGATACGGATAAAATGCAGTTTGTTTACAACGGAAAGTATCTTGAATATTTTGAAGTAGGTAGAACCGAACTTTTAAGAAGTACCGGGTTAGCATATTCATCATTAGAAAATGCCGGTTATCAGTTACCTTTAATCGAAGCTAAGTTGAATTATAAATTACCCGCCACTTATGATGATATTTTAGAAATTGAAGCAACGGTAAAGGAATTATACTCTGCAAAAGTTCATATCGATTATAAAATTAGAAAACAAAATTCTTCAGAAATTATCACCGAAGGTTACACAACTCATATGTTCATTAAAGCGGATTCAAAAAAACCTACCCGCCCCCCGAAGATTTATGTCGATGCTTTGAAAAAATATTTTGATTAGCTAACTGAAGTTTTACTTAATAGAAATTTACTGATGATCGAGAAGATAAAAGAACTTACAAAAGATACTGCTATTTACGGCATCAGCACTATTGTCGGCAGATTTTTTGGATTTTTACTTGTTCCGTTTTATACAAATATTTTTTCGACTTACGAGTTCGGTGTTTTTTCAAACGTTTATGCATACATCGCATTCCTAAATATAATTTATATATACGGAATGGATGCGGCGTTTTTAAAGTATAGTTCAATCACGGAAAACGCCGATAAGAGAAAAGTTTTTTCCACCTCATATATTTTTGTAACCGCAACAACTCTGATCTTCTCTTTAATTATCTTTTTAGCTAAGGGAAACCTGAGTGACGGAATGAGTATTCCGTCGCAATATTCTTATTTGCTTAATTATGTAATACTGATATTAATATTTGATACACTCGCTCTTGTACCTTTCGCAAATTTAAGATTGCAGCGCAAAGCAAAGAAATTTGCAATTATAAAAACGTTGAACATTCTTATAAATCTTGGTTTGAATATTTATTTAATTCTTATTCTTGAATATGATATCGAAGCAATATTTATAAGCAATGCTGCGGCATCATTGTTTTCTTTTGTTGCCTTGCTTCCCGAAATAATAAAATATTTCATTCCCAAAGTTGATTATCAATTACTTACGAAAATGTTGAAGTTTGGAATACCCTACTTGCCGGCAAGTTTGGCAGCTACAATTGTTCAAGTTATAGATAGACCTATTCTTGTTAGAATATTAGGCGAAAGTGCACTCGGTGTTTATCAAGCAAATTATAAGCTCGGTATTTTTATGATGTTGTTTGTTTCGATGTTTCATTATGCATGGCAGCCTTTCTTTTTAAATAATGCTCAAGACGCAAATGCAAAAAAGCTATTTGCTAAAATATTAACTCTATATCTCATTGCGTCATCTTTCATTCTTGTATTTCTATCATTATTCATTACAGATATTGCCGGGTTTGAAATAATGAACGGAAAAACAATAATAGGTCAGGAATACTTATCGGGCTTATATATCGTTCCGGTAATTCTGCTTGCTTATGTTTTCCACGGAATGTATGTAAACTTTCAAGCAGGTATTTATATTGAGGAGAAGACAAAATATTTTCCGCTTGTAGCCGGAGCAGGTGCTTTGCTGAATGTTATTACAAATATTGTATTGATTCCAATTATAGGAATTATGGGAGCAGCGGTTGCGACGTTAGTTAGTTATTTTGTAATGGCGGCAGGTCTTTTCATTACTGCACAAAAATTTTACAAAATTGAGTATGAGTTTCTAAAGATTGGAGCTATATTCTTGCTGATTTTAATTGCAGGCATTATTTATTATTATGTATTCGGGTTTGAAAACGCAACCATTGTAAATAAACTGGTAATTCTTTTGGGGTTTATAGCAGGTTTATTTATTTTTAGAGTTATCAGTAAGGAAGAAATTTCTTCTCTCAAAAAATTATTCTAATATTTTTTTCACCTTCAAATCTTACTAAAGAATGGATTCGATTAAAATAAAAATTAAAAGAATATCGGACGAATTCTCTGATATTCCGCTTCCGGTTTATGCAACCGATGGAAGTTCAGGAATGGATATCCGTGCCGCACTTAATGAACCGGGAATCATAAATCCGGGTGAAGTAAAATTAATTCCCACAAATCTTTCGTTTGAAATTCCTTATGGATATGAAATTCAAGTTAGACCGAGAAGCGGTTTAGCTGCAAAATATGGTATCGGTGTGTTAAATTCTCCGGGCACAATTGACAGCGATTATAGGGGAGAGGTTAAAGTTATTTTGTTTAACTTCAGTAAAGAACCGTTCAAAATAAAATCAGGTGAACGAATTGCTCAACTGGTTGTTTCAAAAATTTACAAAGCTGAAATTGAAGTATCATCTGATCTGCAAGAAACAGAACGCGGCGAAGGTGGATTTGGACATACCGGGAAAGCGTGAAGGGGAGATGGGGAAAAAGAGAAGGGGAGAAGAGGGGAAGGGGAGAAGTTGAGAAACAAAAGGGAGTTAATATGAATGTTATTAAATCACATAGAGAATTAGATGTATATAAAATGGCTTTTAATACAGCAATGGAGATTTTTGAGATCACTAAAGGTTTTCCTAAAGAAGAAATATATTCTTTAACAGATCAGGTTCGGAGATCTTCCAGATCTGTTTGTGCAAACATTTCCGAAGCTTTTAGAAAAAGACGTTATCCAAAATCTTTCATTTCAAAATTAAGTGATTCAGAAGCCGAAGCCGCCGAAACTCAATGTTGGTTAGAATTTTCATATGAATGCAAATATATTGATAAAAAAGAATTTGAAAGACTTTATGAAATTTATGATAATATTTTAGGAAAGCTCGTTAGAATGATGAATCAGTCTGAGAAGTTGAGTATTTGAGAAGAGGAGAGAAGGAGAAGGGGAGAAAAGGAGAAGGGGAGATGAAGATAATTTTAATACTATTATTTTTTTCTCCCTATCCACCTCTCCCATTCCCCCTCTCCCCCCTCTTTTTCAGCCACTTTTTTGTTAATGGAAAATAAATGAAGTTTTAGTTAAACCAAGAGAAAAAGGAATCCAAATAAATGAGTGAGTTTGTACATCTTCATAATCATTCACATTATAGTTTACAAGACGCTGCTTGTACAATAGATGATTTAATTAATACTACTAAAGAAATGGGAATGTCATCAATAGCACTTACAGATCACGGTGTTATGTATGGTGCTTCCGAATTTTATAGTAAAGCAATTAAATCGGGCATCAAACCGATTATAGGTATGGAAGCCTATATTGCAGTGGATAGTTCTCGCTTTGAGAAAGGGTCGGTTAATGGAGCAGGTAAGAAAAAATCCAAACACTACAATCATCTTGTTTTGCTTGCAAAAAATAAAACCGGTTATAAAAATCTAATCAAACTTTCTTCAATCGGTTTTACGGAAGGATTTTATTATAAACCCCGGATCGACATGGAAATCCTTGCTAAACATAGCGAGGGATTAATCTGTACAACTGCTTGTCCCGCCGGACCCGTATCTGTACATCTTATCAATGGCGATTATAATAGAGCAAAAGAAACCGCACTTCGTTTAAGAGAATTATTTAATGACGATCTTTATCTCGAAATTCAAAATCACGGGCTTGATGTTGAAAAACCAATTTTAGATGGAATGCCAAAACTTGCTAAAGAACTTGGCTTAAAACTTATCGCAACCAATGATATTCATTACATAAAGCAAGAGCACTCAATTGCTCACAATGTTTTGCTTTTGTTGGGTGATAAATCCGGCAATTACGAATATAAAAATCTTCGTTACGGTACCGATCAAGTTTACTTCAAATCTGCCGAAGAAATGAAAACAATCTTTAAAGATTATAAAGGTGCTATCGAGAATACACTTGAGATAGATGCGAAAATTAATCTGAATCTGAGTTTTGAAAAATTTCATTACCCGATCTTTCCTATTCCAGAAGAATCGAATGCAAAAAATCTAGATGAATATTTTGAAATTCTTTCCCATGAGGGGTTACATCGTAAATTCAAAAAAATTTCAAAAGATATTGAAGATAGATTTAATTATGAAGTTAAGATAATTCAGGAAATGGGCTACTCAGGTTATTTTCTTATTACCCAAGATTTTATAAATGCAGCAAAGCAAAAGGGAATACCGGTAGGTCCTGGAAGAGGATCAGCCGCCGGAAGCTTGGTTGCGTATGTGCTTGGTATTACAAATGTTAATCCGCTCGATTATAATTTGCTGTTTGAACGATTCTTGAACCCTGCACGCGCAACTATGCCCGATATTGACGTTGACTTCGCCGATGATCAGCGTGGTGAAGTAATTAATTACGTAAAAGAAAAATATGGTGAAAATTCAGTTTGCCAGATTATAACTTTTAACAGGCTTTCTTCAAAAGCTGTTTTACGCGATGTTGCCCGGGTTTTACAAATACCTATCCCTATCGTCGATAAAATTACAAAGTTTATTCCTTCCAAATTCGGTAAAGTATATACTATTGACCAAGCATTAGATGAAGTACCGGAATTAAGGTGGGTTAAAGATTCGGACGATCCAAAAATTCAAGAGATGATTCAATACGCTAAAATTCTCGAAGGTATGAATCGAAACGCATCTAAACATGCTGCTGGTGTGGTTATTACACCGGGTCCTGTAAGTGATTTTGTCCCACTGGCTACAGCCGGTACTGATAATGATATGGTTACTCAATTCAGTATGAAAGAACTTGATGCTGCCGGTTTGCTTAAAATGGATTTTCTTGGTTTGCGTACATTAACAATTATTAGAGATACAATAGAACTTGTTAAAAAAACCCGCAAAGTAGAGATTGATATTGAATCAATTCCACTTGACGATGAATTAACATACAAACTCTTCGCAAAAGGACAAACTACGGCGGTATTTCAGTTTGAATCTGCACCTATGCGGGAATATCTTAAAAAGTTAAAACCATCAAGTGTTCTTGACCTTGCAGCAATGAATGCTCTCTATCGACCGGGACCGATGGATTTTATAGATGACTTTATTTCCCGTAAACAAGGAAAAAGAAAAATAGAATACCCTCACGAAATTGTTAAACCGATTTTGGAGGAGACCTACGGAATTATAGTTTACCAGGAACAAGTAATTCAAATAGCCAATAAAGTTGCTGGTTTGAGTTTAGCCGAAGCCGATATTCTTCGCAGGGCGATGGGCAAAAAAGATACCGAAGCGATGAAAGAGCAAAAGAAAATTTTTGTTGAAGGGGCTGTTAAAAATAATCTTAATAAAAAAACTGCCGAAGAAATTTTTGCTGCAATTGATAAATTTGCAAACTATGGTTTTAATAAAAGTCATGCCGTTGCTTATAGTATTGTTGCTTATCAAACAGCTTACTTAAAAGCTCACTGCTTACCGGAATTTCTTGCCGCTAACCTAACTAATGAATTCGGTAATTCTAATAAAGTTACAATGCTGCTGGATGACTGCAGAAAGTTAAAAGTAAATGTCCGTCCTCCTGATGTTAACAAAGCTTCGGTCAATTTTACGGTTGAAAACGGTGAAATCATTTTCGGAATGTCTGCAATTAAAAATGTAGGTAAAAAGGCAATCGAAGAAATAATTAGAGTTAATCAAGAATTGAACAGACCGTTTAAAAGTATTTATGATTTTTGCACTCATGTCGATACAAGAATAGTAAATAAAAGAGCACTTGAGGGTTTAGTGCTTGCGGGTGCTTTTGATAACGTAAAAGGATCAAGATCGCAGAACTTTGCTGTAGTTGAGGATGCACTTCAATTCGGAAGTAAAGCAAAAAATTCTACCCAGAAACAGACAGAAAGTTTATTCGATGATTCAGAAGAGATACTTGAATTTCACGAACCTGAACTTCCGAATATTCCTAAGTGGGAGCCAAAAACAAAATTAACTGAAGAACGTAAAGTTCTCGGTTTTTATCTTTCGGATCATCCCTTACGAAAGTTTGAAAACGAGTACCGGTCTTTTGCAGATGTTCATCTAGGCGAACCTGAAACATTTGCACAAAGAGAAAAAGTGAAAGCATGCGGTGTTATAACTGAAGTTAGAACAAAGATAGATCGTTCCGGCAGACAAATGGCATTCTTTAAACTAGATGATTTTACCGGTTCATGCGAATGTATTATGTTTTCAAAAGTTTTTGCCGAGTGTATGAATTTGATTGTAGAAGAATCTACAATACTTATTAAAGGAACAGTAGAAAGTAGCGGTGATGCTATAAAACTTAATGCAGAAGAAGTTTATCCTTTGGAAGAAGTTAAACAAAAGCTGACAAAGACTGTGGCTTTTATACTTGATTCGGAGATTCATGATGAAAATGTTGTTATCGAATTGAGAAAAATTTTCGAACAACATACCGGAGCCATGCATGCTTATATTAGAATTAAAGAAAACGGAAAAATTAGAAATTTCTATCTTGATTATAAAGTTGAACTTAGCGAAGAATTTTTAGACAAAGTTTGTGAGTTAATTGGTCCCGAAAATGTTCAATACTTAACTTAGTCTTAA
>CAYLVF010000115.1:0-7459 GCA_964387045.1 uncultured Melioribacter sp.
AGGATGATTACGTTATGATTTATAGCGATGATGGAAAATATTTAAAACAAAAAACGATGAAATATTTCGAAGATCATCTTGACCCAAAAGACTTTATACGTATCCACCGTTCTTACATTGTTCACATTACTCGCATTAAAGAAATTGAATTGTACGACAAAGATTCCTACAAAGTTGTTCTAAAAGACGCAACCAAATTACCGGTCAGCCGAACCGGTTATAATAAGTTAAAACAGATTTTTGACTAATTTTAATTAACCGCAAAGTTAATCAAGTAATTACCCTAAATTCCAAAATTGAACTTTACCCCCTCTATCACTATATTTTGACACTTAAAAAGTTTTGAGGATATCAATGCAAGTCGACAAAGACCTTCAATCAATTCAGGAAGCAAGAGACCTCGCCCGTAAAGCAAAAGAAGCACAACTCGAATTCAAACATTACAATCAAGAGCAGGTTGATAAAATTGTAAAAGCAATGGCAGATGCCGGATTCAAAGCATCCGAAAAACTTGCCCATATGGCGCATGAAGAAACTGGTTTTGGTATAGTTGAACATAAAGTTATTAAAAACCAGTTTGGAACTAGAAATGTTTATGAGTCGATAAAAGACCTTAAAACCGTAGGTGTAATTGATGTACGAAATAACGGTAAAATTGTAAAGATTGCAGAACCGATGGGAGTTGTTGCAGCATTGATTCCTTCAACAAATCCAACTTCCACAGCAATGTTCAAAACTTTGATCTCCCTTAAATGTAGAAACGCAATCGTTAATTCACCACATCCTAAAGCTGTCAATTGTATTACCGAAGCAGCAAATATTTTAAACGAGGCTGCAGAAAAAGCCGGTGCACCGCAAGGTTTAATTCATACAATGAGTAAACCGTCACTTGCCGGAACAGATGCATTAATGAAAGATGAGAATATTGGGGTAATACTTGCAACAGGAAGTACTCCGATGGTTAAAGCAGCTTATTCTACCGGCACTCCTGCACTCGGCGTTGGCTCGGGTAATGTTCCAGCATTCATTGAGCGTACTGCTAATTATCAAAAAGCTGTTGCCGATATAATCTATGGAACAACTTTCGATAATGGAACATTATGTTCTTCCGAACAAGCAATGATCGTTGATAAACCACTTAAAGACAAAGTTGTTGCTGAAGCAAAAAAACAAGGATGTTATTTTGTTAACAAAGATGAAAAAATAAAATTAGAAAATGCCGTAGCAAAAGGGGGAAGAATTAATCCCGATATAGTTGGAAAACCGGCAACTTTTATTGCAAATTATTCCGGAATCTCCGTTCCCGAGAACACAAAAGTTTTGTTAGCCGAGTGCAGCGGAGTCGGTAAAAATGAACCCCTTTCAATGGAAAAACTCTCTCCGGTTTTGGCTTTCTATATTGTGGATGGTTGGCTTGAAGGCTGTCATAAATGTATAGAACTTCTTGAATTTGGCGGAATTGGTCACACAATGGCAATCCACTCAAATGATAAAGAGATAATAATGAAATTCGCCCTTGAAAAACCGGCATTCAGAATTGTTGTAAATACACCAAGCTCTGTAGGTGCCGTCGGTTATACAACTGATTTAATACCGTCAATGACATTAGGTCCCGGTACATGGGGCGGGTCAATAATTTCGGAAAATGTTAGTGCAATGCACTTAATGAATATAAAAACATTAGCATTTGAAACCCATCCGGTTAATCAAGGCAATTGTGTTACTTCATTCGGAAGTGATAGTAAAATTTCTTTTAGAAGTGCACCTACACCCGGATCATTTATGCAGCAAATCGAAGAACGGCTTCGCGCTCGTGCCGGGAACGTAAATGTAACTCCGTTTCAAAACAAAAAAATTGAAAATAATAACGGGGGTAAGTCTAAATTCGGAACCGGCATTTCGGAAAGTGAAATTCAGAAGATTATAAACGAGTTTAACCAAAAGTAGTATTAAACGATTCATACTTGAGCATTCTGCATTAATGTTTGAGTGGTATTTCCTTTCAAAACTCATTGACTGATTAATTTAACCTGCCATATTTTTATAGATTTAGAAACTAAAAGTGATAATTTGTATATTTGTAGACAGATTTGTGTACTTAAGATAAAAAGCGGAGATAAAAATGAACAAAAAGAGTATTGAATTATTAAACAAAGCAGTCGCTGATGAAATGCATGCTGTGCATCAGTATATGTATTTTCATTTTCATTGTGATGATCAAGGATATGATTTATTGGCAAGTTTGTTTAAGAGAACTGCAGTTGAAGAAATGATTCACGTCGAAAAATTAGCGGAGAGAATCTTATTCTTAAAAGGCGATGTTGATTTAAAACCCAAACAAGATGTTGAAAAAATTCATGATGTAAAATTGATGCTCAAAATGGCTGCCGATATGGAAAAAGAAAGTGCTGAAGAATATAATCTTTGGGCAAATGAGTCCGCAGCAAATAAAGACAATGCGACAAAGAAAATTTTTGAAAGTCTTGTTGATGATGAAGAAAGGCACTACGATCAATTTGATAATGAATTAGAACAGCTTGCTAAATTCGGCGACAACTATCTCGCACTTCAATCAATTGAAAGAAGCAGAAGCAGAGAAAGCGGCGGTTCTGCTGAATAAACATTCCTTTAGATGCCGTCTTTTTTTTGAGATGGCATCTTTATCTTCGATTTTAAATCCTAATTTATTTTTTGTCTTTAACAATATAAAACTTCCTTGATTTACAGAAATAATATTACGTAATTTACGTTACGTATTTTACGTAATATTCTTGGTGGCTTAATGAATCCTTTTATAATAACAGGTTACAAATCACCTGAATTTTTCTGTGACAGGGAAAATGAAACGGAAAGATTAATTAATTCTACTCATAACCAGAGGAACGTCATTCTTTTTTCAAGAAGAAGAATAGGAAAGACTGCATTAATTCATCACACTTTTTACAAGCTGAAAAAAAATAAAGAGCTGAATCTTTTTTACGTTGATTTGTATTCGACAAATGACATTAAAGAGTTCGTTCAATCATTGGCAAATTCGGTTTTTAGAGTTCTGGACACAGGTTTAAATAAGCTAAGCGAACAGTTTAAAAACGTTCTTAGCTCCTTACGACCAACCATTTCCTATGATCAATTTACAGGTAACCCTGTACTTTCGTTTAATTGGACTTCTGAAAAACAAACCGAAACAACATTAGAGAATATTTTTGAAATACTTAATCAACAGAAAAAAGAAATCATAATTGCATTTGACGAGTTTCAACAAATATTAAATTATCCGCAACAAAATATCGAGGCATTGTTAAGAACTCAGCTTCAAAATTCAAAAAATGTTACGTGTATTTTTGCAGGCAGTCACGATCATTTAATAACATCAATTTTCATAAATAGAACAAAACCTTTTTATCAATCGGGTGAACTTTTCCATTTAGAAAAGATCGATCCAACTTCTTATGAGAAATTTATTCATACATTATTTAAGAAAGGAGGAAAGGTTATTGATAAAAATTATGTTAAATCAATTCTCAACATTTGTGAAAATCACACATACTTTGTTCAATATCTTTGTAATCGTTTATATTCGCTAGAAACAGATAATATTACCGAACAAATTATCTACGATACTCTATTACAGATTCTTAAAGAAAATGGAACATTTTATTTTAATTATAGAAACCTATTAACTACAAATCAATGGGGTCTGCTTTCAGCAATTGCAAAAGAAAATGGGATAAAACAAATAACCTCAAAAGATTTTATTAAAAACTATAATTTAAATACACCCAGTTCAGTTAAAGCCGCTCTTGATGTTTTATTGAACAAGGGTTTAGTTTATTTTAGTAACGGAATTTACGAGTTAGAAGATATCTTTTTCAAAATTTGGCTTCAAAGGAATTAGCATTATGATTCAGCATTTATCTACTTACTACGATTCAAATAAAACAAAATACGAAAGAAAATCCGTTTACTCAGGACTCGGATGGTTTCTTGTAACTATTGTGGGAATGAGTGCGCTTCCTTCAAAAATTGAATTTTATGAAAAGAAAACCGGAAAACTTGCGGCTTCTTTTACTGATGAGGCAACAAGGAAAAAATACGTAGGACGATATTAATGATAACGGTCCAGCTTAAATTTCTCACCAAGATAAAGTTTACGCACTTCTTCATCTTCGGCGAGATCGTGAGCGTTTCCCTCTTTGAATATTTTCCCTTCAATTAGAATATATGCTCGGTCAACAATGCTGAGAGTTTCATGCACGTTGTGATCAGTAATAAGTATTCCGATATTTTTATGTCTCAGGTTAGCAACAATTGTCATGATATCTTCAACTGCAATAGGATCAACTCCTGCGAATGGTTCGTCAAGCAACATAAATTTAGGGTCAGTAGCAAGTGAACGAGCAATTTCTGTTCTTCTTCTTTCACCGCCGCTTAATTGAAAACCAAGACTTTTCCGAATGTTGGTTATACTTAATTCTTCTAGTAAAACTTCCAGTCTTTCTTTGCGTTCTTGCTTAGATATTTTCATCATCTCAAGAATAGCCATAATATTATCTTCAACACTAAGTCGTCTGAAAACTGAAGCTTCCTGCGGTAAATACCCGATTCCCATTTTTGCCCGTTTATACATCGGTTCGGTTGTTATTTCATTTTCTTGTAAAAAAACATGACCATCATTTGGCTTTATCATTCCGACAATCATATAAAAAGTTGTTGTTTTACCGGCACCGTTTGGTCCCAGCAGTCCAACAACCTCGCCTTGTTCAACATTTACAGAGACATTATCAACAACTGTTCTCTTTTTATAACTTTTTACTAATCCTTCACTTCTCAGTTTAAGATGTTCAGCCATATTATTTCCGTATCCTTTTTAAAAGTTCTTGTTTTGACGGTCTGTTTCCATAAATAATAAATTGCGGCAGAGTAAACTCTCTTTCTTTTCCAATAACTAAATTTTCCGGGTGATACTCACTAATAACGCTTTGAAAAAGTCTTACATCAACAACTTGTCCTTCTTCAAAAAATATTTTAGCGGTTTGAGAACTCGATTTAATTAACCCGCTTGGTTCACCTTCTTCAAACATATAATATATACTCAACACGCTATTATACACTTCTGTTCTAATTATATTCCCGTCAACAAAAAACATGTTAATCCGCTCACCGGAAATTTGATCGTAACGCCAATCATAATTTTCTTTTTTTGATACAATAACACTGTTTCCTCTCACATCTATCCAATCTAAATCGCTTTCCTTAAGATGAATAAAAATCGAATCACCGACAAGTTGAGTTTCCTCGTTCCAAATAATCGGGCGGTTAGAATCATAATTTAATTTGTGAGTCTCAATACGTTCTCCACCATTATACAAAATCGACATATCATTCAAGGATGCAAAATCACCTCGAACAATTTTTACCGAATCGGTAGCAATGAATTTTTTTGTAGAGTCATTAAATGATTCCATTACTTTTGAGGATAAGAGTAAGGTATCAATTTTTACCGAACTGCTTGTATCTATCTGCATGAATAATGGTGAACCCGTTACACGCGAATATTGTTTATTATTGTCGTTGTAAAGTGAATCACCATAGATGATAAGATCGTTCGCAAAATTATCAACTCTCACGTTTCCGAATGCATAAGAAATATTTTCGTTTCTATAATGTCTGAGACTATCGGCAAAAATTATCGACGACGTATCAATCACTTGAACATTAGTTTTAGCAATAATTTTTTCTTCTCCGCTAAAATAAAAGAGTTCTTGCGAGGTTAAAATAAAAGACGAATCAACTAAAACAACATCACCGGTAAAATGAGCAAGATCTTGGTTGTAATAATATCTTCCTCTTTTTGCATTTAGGTTAAAACTCGGCTCACTTAAATTGACATTCGTATCGCTGCGAGCAATTCTTGAATCGCCGTAATAATAACCGCGTTCTGTTTTTATAATTATCGAATCTTGCGTTGCAACAACGTTTCCAATTAATTCGAATTCATTTTTTACCAAGTACTGTATTGCTTTGCTGCAAGTTATAACAACATCGCCTTGGGTTATTACAACATTTCCAATAACCTCGCGAATATTTTGTCCGTTAATTGTTTTTCCAATCAAGCGGTCACCAACTACTACTACTTTTTCAGTTTGTTGTCCAAAAACAAAAGCAGATAATAACATTATTAGCAAAATGATTTTATTCATTTATTTTCGTTATCCAACATTGTTGAATAGGTTATGTTGTAAATAGTATAATTCTGCAAATCTTGATCAGAGACAAAACCGTATCCTTCAATACGTTCTTCGTCTGTTGTAATTGTTACAAATTTATCTGTTGTTATTTTACGAGTTTTGTTATCCCACTTAAGTTCGTCGGTTTCCAGAATGGTACCGATGTCATTTTTCGCAACAACGGAATCGATTGCGAACATGTCTTGTGTTCTGTCATCAACTTTTCCTCTTTTTGATGTTAATCTTGACGCAATAACTTCTTCATCGTCAAAAAAATTAATTTTAACACCTTCTAATAATGTTTCTTTACGGTCATCATAAACACGGATATGATCAGCATAAATGATCGCCTTTAAATTACCGTCATCGGTAATCATTATTCTTGAATCCCAACTTTCTTGAGAAGGAATTTCTTCACCCGAAAAAGCATCGAACTTTATCGGCTTTACATCTTCCTGACAAGCAGATGAAATAATTACAACGATTATTAATAAGACAAACTTTTTCATCTTCTTTGCAACCCGATTTCAATTAAATCATGAAGGTGAATAATACCGATTGGTTTATTGTCGTCATCAACCACAACGAGAGAAGTAATCTTAAAATTTTCCATTTGCTGCAATGCGAATGATGCAAGAAACTCGGCTTTAATTGTTTTGGGATTCTTACTCATTGCATTTTTAGCAACTAAGTTTTTTATATCACTTTGTTTTTCGAGCAAACGGCGAAGATCACCGTCGGTTAACACACCGGTTAAATTACCATTCTTATCAACAACGGATGTGACGCCGAGACGTTTAGAAGTCATTTCCAAGATTGCATCTTTAAGTGATGTGTCTTCATTAACAATGGGAACATTTTTCCCTTTGTACATTATCTCGGAAATTTTTAATGAAAGACGTTTACCTAAACTTCCGCCGGGATGAAGAAAAGCAAAATCATCTGTTGTAAATCCTTTCAACTCTAGTAAAGTTATTGCAAGCGCATCGCCCATAACAAGAGCGGCGGTTGATGAGGAAGTCGGGGCAAGATCATGCGGACAAGCTTCTTCTTTCACATATACATTTAAGAATATATCACACTCTCTTCCAATTTTGGAATTTTTTTCTCCTAACATTCCGATTAAAGTTACATTCATTCTTTTCAGCATCAGCATTAGATTCACAAGTTCTTCGGTATTGCCGCTTTTAGAAATCAATATCAGCACATCTTCACTTCGCACCATACCAAGA